>JBCCEP010000070.1:0-13114 GCA_039030215.1 Pseudomonadota bacterium | reverse complement strand
TTTGCCGGCTTATGAAGGGTTTCATCGCCAAGATTAAGTGTCTGATCACAGCCAATTACCACTGCATGGGGCTTTGATTCGGAAACGGAACGAGCCTTGGAGATCGAAAGCACTTCTGCCAGGTCCGCGCTGCTGATCTCAGAATTGCCGAGAGAATTTTCTATTAGCCGTTCATCGACATCTGGTCGTATGACTGAAAACTCCAGCCCTGCATTGCGCATTAGTTGTGCACGGTATGGGCTGCCGGAGGCCAGTATCAGTTCCTTTGCTGGCCTTTCAGATTTTTCTCCCGTCTTCGATGTCATTTGCGATAACTTTCTGTTTGCTTGGCAAGGTGTTTTGCCCGGAGTTCAAGGATCGCGGCAGCCGTTTCCTCGATGGACTTGCGTGAAACATCGATCATGGGCCAGTTTTGCCGATTGCAGAGCTTCCTTGTATGGGCCAGTTCCTCGGCGATTGTCGCCCGATCTATATAGTCATGATTTTGCAGTTTTATATCTGCACCCAATACCCGGTTCTGACGAACCTGGAATATGCGGTCAGTACTTGCAATCAATGCGACAATCAGGGGATGTTTTGCCCTGAACAAGGATGGGGGTATCTCGACGCCTGGAACCAGGGGCAGATTTGCGGTTTTTACGCCGCGATTTGCGAGGTAGATGCTGGTTGGTGTCTTCGACGTTCTGCTAATGCCTATCAGCAGAACGTCGGCATCCTCAATGTCTTCCGGCAAGGCTCCATCATCATGCATCATGGTGAAATTCAGCGCGTCAATCCTGCTGAAATATTCGGTGTTCAGTTCATGCTGAGCGCCGACCTTCCGGGATTTCGGAGCACCCAGATAGGACTGGAACGTCTTGAAGATCGGCTCGAGTATTGAGACACAGGGTGTTCCAATCTTTCGACAGCTATCTTCAAGATACTTGCCGAGTTCAGTATCGGCAATTGTGTAAAGAACGATACCCGGTTCGGCGTCTATGGATTCTATTATCTGCTCAAGCTGTTTACGGTTCCTGATCAGAGGATAGACGTGTTCGATCGCCTGGTTGTTCTTGTATTGGGATGTCACCGCGCGGCTGGAAGCAATCAAGGTCTCGCCGGTCGCGTCCGAGATCAAATGGAGATGGAAGTAGTTTTCACTATGCGGCAATTTGCATGACTCCATGTGGAAGGATGTGAAGAAATCCCGACTAATTTTTCAAACAAGGAAACGCTGCCCGCTATGCCGAAATTTGCACACATGTTCCGGCACTCTTGATTACTTCATCAAGGGATGTGAATAGCGTTGAAATGTGGATTTTTACAAGGATATCCTCAATTATTCCAGAAAAAGTTTGAACAAAGTGTGCAATTAGGCATTGAAGAATAAAGGTTTTTTGTAATATCCCCGTTTGTCACAGTTTGTTTGTCGGAAATAGTCGAGCAGGAAAGCAATGTACCGAGATGTGAATATGTATGAACAATTTACAATTCCCGCTATCCACCGACTCTAATAAACTTACAAAAATAAAACCAAATTTTTGGGATAAGGGATGTCTGTGTACAACGCGAAAGTTTCGAGATTTGCAAAGGCAGTTTCTGGCGAGGTGCAGGATATTCCCCCGGTCTGGCTGATGCGCCAAGCGGGCCGTTATCTGCCAGAATACCGAGAAACGCGGAAGCAGGCAGGCAGCTTTCTCAATCTGTGTTACAATCCCGAACTGGCTATTGAAGTTACGATGCAACCGATCCGCCGGTTTGATTTTGACGCAGCTATTCTGTTCTCAGATATCCTGGTCATCCCTGATGCGTTGGGCGTCGGGGTGAGATTTGAAGAGGGAAAAGGACCTCTGCTGGACCCAGTGGATGGAGAACAAATCGGTCGACTTACAGGCGATGGATTGCTGGAGCACCTGGCTCCTGTGCTCGAGACGGTTTCGGGAATCAGAAGTAGCCTGGCGGAAGAAAAAGCATTGCTAGGATTTTGCGGGGCTCCGTGGACAGTTGCCACTTATATGATCGCTGGAAAGGGTACACCGGATCAGGCGCCAGCCCGGCTGTTTGCTTATAGAGATCCGCTAAGCTTTCAGAAGCTGATTGATGTGTTGGTGGATTCTTCGGTGCAATATCTGTTGGCCCAATTAAAGGCCGGAGCTGATGCGGTCCAGATATTTGATTCCTGGTCCGGCGTGCTTGGGGATGAGGAATTCGAGCGTTGGTGTATTGCGCCGGTTGCCAGAATTGTAGAAGGGGTTCGTCTGGAATTGCCTGATGCAAAGATTATCGGATTTCCGAAGGGCGCGGGCATCAGATATTCGGACTACAGAGAGAGGACGGGTGTCGATGTGCTTGGGCTGGACTGGACAGTTCCCAATGAGTTTGCCCGCGGATTACAGCGTGGTGGTGCGGTTCAAGGGAAGCTTGATCCGCTACTGATGGTAGCGGGTGGATCAGCGCTTGATAAGGCTGTGGGAGAAATTCTGGATTGTCTGGGTGATGGTCCACTCATTTTCAATCTGGGGCATGGGATAACACCCGATGTTCCGGTCGAGAATGTAGAACGTTTGATGCGCAACATCCGGGGCTGAGACAATGTATGAGTGGGTGAAGGTGCTCCATATTGTTTCGATAATCTCGTGGATGGCCGGGTTGCTCTATCTGCCGAGGCTGTTTGTGTACCACAGCGAGACCGAGATTGGTTCTGCAGAATCGGAAACCTTCAAGATCATGGAGCGGCGGCTCTTGAAGGCGATCATGACGCCGGCCATGATTGCAAGCTGGGTATTTGGCATATGGCTGATGATTATCCTCCAATCCTGGCGGGATGGCTGGTTTCATACGAAATTACTGCTTGTAATCCTTCTGTCGGCTTTCCACATGTTCTGTGCGGTATGGGTAAAGGAATTTGCCCGGGATGAGCGGAAGCGCAAAAGCCGATTTTTCAGATTTGTAAACGAGATTCCAACCGTGTTGATGGTTTTGATTGTCATTCTGGTTGTTGTGAAACCTTTTTGAAAAATGGTTGTCTTCTGTCGCGGACATGGTAATAGGTACGGTCAAAGACTGTACACATCTGCGAAAACAGATTGAATCAGAATCTAGTTGAGAGAATCGGCAAGCCTGTCTATTTTCTGCCAACCTCCCGATATACCGGTTATGTATTCCCCAGGGTAGCGAATTACCCGATATCTCCGGCCATCTTCCATATTTTAAATTCTACACGAAAGTTTTTCCGAAATGGAGCAAATGAAACTACAGGACCTTAAGGCGAAGACACCGACTGAACTCGTGAGTTTTGCTGAAGGACTTGAGGTTGAAAACGCGAGCACAATGCGCAAGCAGGAATTGATGTTCGCTATTCTCAAGAATCTTGCAGAGCAGGATGTCGAGATCATTGGCGAAGGTGTTGTCGAGGTGTTGCAGGACGGATTTGGATTTTTGAGATCCGCCAGTGCAAACTACCTGCCAGGACCAGATGATATCTATATTTCACCTTCGCAAATTCGGCGATTTTCGCTTAAGACAGGTGATACCGTAGAAGGGCCGATCAGAGGTCCTAAAGAGGGTGAGCGATATTTTGCGCTGCTCAAGGTCAATACGATCAATTTTGATGATCCAGAGAAAATTCGGCACAAGGTTCACTTTGACAATCTCACACCGCTTTATCCGGATGAGCGGTTCCGGATGGAACTGGATGATCCAAAGGACAAGGATCTGTCTGCCCGGGTTATTGACCTGGTGGCACCGCTTGGGAAGGGTCAGCGTGGTCTGATTGTCGCGCCGCCCAGAACAGGCAAGACGGTCTTGCTGCAGAACATTGCGCACTCGATTACCGGGAACCATCCGGAAAGCTATCTGATCGTCCTGCTGATCGATGAACGTCCTGAGGAAGTCACGGACATGCAGCGCTCGGTGAAAGGTGAAGTGGTATCGTCAACCTTTGATGAGCCTGCAGTACGCCATGTGCAGGTGGCGGAAATGGTGATTGAAAAAGCCAAGCGGCTGGTTGAACACGGTAGGGATGTGGTCATTCTGCTGGATTCGATCACCAGGTTGGGCCGTGCCTACAATACGGTGGTACCCTCCTCCGGCAAGGTGCTTACCGGTGGTGTGGACGCAAATGCGTTGCAGCGGCCAAAACGGTTCTTTGGAGCGGCGCGAAACATCGAGGAAGGTGGATCCCTTACCATCATAGCGACGGCGCTGATTGATACCGGCAGCCGGATGGATGAAGTTATCTTCGAAGAGTTCAAGGGAACAGGCAACTCAGAAATTGTGCTGGATCGCAAAGTTGCTGACAAGCGTATTTATCCGTCCATGGATATTCTCAAGTCCGGGACCCGGAAGGAAGACCTTTTGGTACCAAAGGCAGATCTACAGAAGATTTTTGTGCTTCGGCGAATATTGTCATCCATGGGTACAACGGATGCGATCGAGTTCCTGATCGACAAGTTAAAGCAGACAAAAACAAACAGCGAATTTTTCGATACGATGAATACCTGATCATCGATCAGGTTCGTAATTCTTTCGCCAAATCATCTGGAGTCGTGAGGGGCAAACCACAGGATTGGTTCGTGCAGATGACTGTGCACGGATATTCTTCAGGTGCCGCGATATCAATTCCAAAATAGTTAGACGGCTTATTAATATCTGTTATTTCGAAACTTGTTGCCAAATTCCAGTTTGACCGGATTGCATCCAGAAACGGGTTTGCGGCATCTGTAGTGTCTGCGAATATCTTGATGTGTCTGTGATTGAATAGAGAGTGTAGTGCGTTGATAAATCCAGCGCTGCCTTGGCCATGTTTACCGGTAGCCGAATTGAGGTTGGCTGCAAGATCCCATGCTTTTGAAAGCTGATCCTGATCCCCTGAGATGGCGGAGTATCTAATCAGGGCCTCGAGTATTTGGGAAGCAGCTGATGGGTTTGCTTCGTCCATATCGCAACGCGGGCGGATCACCAATGATTGCGATTTGTTACTTGTCAAAAAATATCCGCCATTTTCGTCGGAATATTCTGTGTGGAGCTTGTCGATCCAAGCCGGGACTTTTTTAAGATGTCGTTGATCTGACGTTGCTTGGGAAAGGGATATCGCGGCGTTGATCATGGCGGCATAGTCTGTTGCCATACCAGGCCGGACAGCGGTTCCGTTTCGGTATGAATGGGCCAGGTCAAATCCTTCCGCCATCGATTCGGAAATGAAACGAAAGGCGGATACCGCATCTTTGATCCAGGTTCTGTTGCGGAATTGAAATCCCAAATCCGCAAGTGCCCGGATCAGGTAACCATTCCAGTCAGTCAGGATTTTATCATCCCGTCCAGGTGGGATGCGGGCCTGGCGGATGTCGAGCAGTGTTTCGAGAAGGCCCGAAGATTTTTCAAGAACCAAATTTGCTTGATCAACATCGCGCAGGTGGAGGAGATTGAGAATGTTGTTGCCTTCGAAGTTTCCGTGCCGGGTGATGTCATAATCTGTCAGGAAATCCTTGGTGTCCGGACTCAGTATGTTCTGAATTTCTGATTCCGTCCAAACGTAGTACTTGCCCTCCTCGCCTTCAGAATCGGCGTCCAGGCTGGAAGCATAAGCTCTGTCATCTAGTCTCATCTCCCGATTGAGCCAATCGATTGTTTGTTCGATTCGTCTACGGAACAAGTTGGTGGGAAGGAGTTTGTAAGCCCAGCCAAGATGACGGAGATAGTGAGCATTGTCATAAAGCATTTTTTCAAAATGGGGGACCAGCCATTGTGCATCTACACTATAGCGTGCGAGTCCGCCGCCGACATGATCATAGATCCCGCCAAGGCTCATGCGTTCCATCTGTTTCAGAAATGCTTGTGCAAAGGGAGAGCTGGCGTCGCCCGCCGAGGCTCGTGCCAGGACCTCGCCCAATGCCGCGTTGGGAAATTTCGGCGCGCCTTGGGTCCCGCCATTGACCGTGTCCTGAATGTTCAAGACCGCATTTGCAAACCTGTCAAATTGTTGCGGGTTTGGTTGGGTCAATTCCTCCGGTGCGGAAGCCTGCGTGGCCAAATGCCGGGTAAGGGCTGTTCCGTTGGTATCGATTCGGGCCCGATCTTCTTTCCAGGCTTTGGATATAGCCCGAAGGACGTCAGGAAATCCGGCGCGTCCGAATTTCGTTTCGGGAGGAAAATAGGTACCGCCCCAGAATGGGCGGCCATCTGAATCTGTAAACATGGTAAGGGGCCAGCCGCCCTGCTCACCCATGGCATGGAGCGCTGCCATATAGATCTGATCTATGTCCGGTCTTTCCTCACGATCAACCTTGATGTTAACGAAGTGTGCGTTCATCAAGTCTGCGATTTTCTGGTTTTCGAAACTCTCATGCGCCATGACATGGCACCAGTGGCAAGCGGCATAACCGATTGAGATCAGTACCGGCTTGTTTGAATTGCTGGCCTCGTCAAGCGCTGGCTGTCCCCAGGGGCGCCAATGTACCGGATTAGCAGCATGCTGGACCAAGTATGGGCTAGATTCATTTTCCAACATATTCCGTTGGGGATATTGATGTGTCATAGGTCAGTGCAACAGTTTGATTGAAAGTCGGTGATCAGAATTCTGGCCGGTCGGAATTTTCCGGTTGGAGACAAGCATGTCATACCGGCAATTGTAACCGTTCATGGGTTTGTTTGGGTAGCAGTATATGGATACTATCTTTGCACTTTCCAGCGGAGGATTGCCTAGCGGTGTAGCGATCATAAGAGTATCGGGCCCGGGAAGCCGATTCGCTATCGAAACAATCACGGATGTTCCCTGCCCTGCGCGAGTTGCGACGCTTGCGGTATTGCGTGATCCGAAAACGGCGCGTGAGGTTGATCGAGGATTGATCCTCTGGTTTCCCGGCCCGAATAGTTTTACCGGCGAGGATTGTGCAGAGTTTCATCTTCATGGGGGCCCGGCTGTTGTTTCTGCAATGTATGGTGTGCTTGATGGGCTTGAGGGGCTCAGAATTGCAGAAGCTGGGGAATTCTCCAAACGGGCTTTTGAAAACGGAAAGCTGGATCTGACCGAAATCGAAGGGCTTGCTGACTTGATTTCGGCAGAAACGTCGATGCAAAGGGAAATCGCTTTTCGGCAATATAGCGGTGCGCTTCGAGAAACGATGGAAGATTGGCGTTCACGGGTAATCCGGTTGCGGGCGATGGTCGAGGCAGATCTCGATTTTTCAGATGAAGAAGACGTACCTGGCAGCGTGGCTGACAATGTGTGGGAAGATGCCGGTAGCCTTTCGAGTGAAATGTCGAAGTTTCTCGATGATGACAATCGGGGAGAGATTGTTCGGGTTGGTTTTCAGATCGTGTTGCTCGGTAAACCGAATTCCGGGAAGTCCAGCCTTATTAATGCTCTGGCAAAGCGGGATGTGGCAATTGTCTCTGATGAAGCGGGTACGACCAGGGATTTGCTGGAGGCTCATCTCGATCTTAGTGGATATCCGGTGACGATCGTGGATACAGCCGGTATACGGGAAGCTGCGGGAAAGGTTGAACAGGAAGGTGTCAGGCGAGCGCGTGAGCGGGCATCGCGTGCAAATCTTGTTCTATGGTTAACAGAAGGTAAACAGGCGCCAGAGAGCGTCGGTGAAGCGTTTGAATGTCCAGTTTTGCATTTCAATTCCAAAGACGATGCCGGAGAGTTTGGCGAAAGCGGAATTTCGGTTATTTCAGAGAATGGGCTGGATAATTTGATCGATTCGGTAACGAAAGTAGTAAGGAATCATCTAGGTAGTTTGGAAACAGCCCCAATTACACGGGAAAGGCATCGCAGTCTCTTGAAGAACTGCGCTAATCAGCTTGCGCGTGCTTGTGGCGCAGTTGATGCCCCAATAGAGATTCGGGCTGAGTATCTGCGGGAGGCCGGCTATTGCCTCGGTCGGATAACCGGAGCAGTAGATGTAGAAGATCTTCTGGATGTCATATTTTCTGAATTTTGTGTTGGAAAATAGCCGGTAAAAGCAAAATATACTGCTTGGTATCTGGCCAATGTTTCACGTGAAACATTTATCGACCAAAACCTGGAGTGTGTTTTGACCTTCGTGGCGCAGTAATCTAGAAGCGGGCTCACAGTGTTGGGTTTATCAGGATAGGACCAGTGTCGGACGAAAGGTGCAGTTTTGATGTTATCGTTGTAGGCGGTGGCCATGCCGGTGTCGAGGCGGCGGCTGCCGCCGCGCGCATGGGCGCAAGTACCGCATTGGTAACGCACAAATTCGATACAATTGGCGTTATGTCGTGCAATCCAGCCATTGGTGGGCTGGGCAAGGGACATCTTGTCCGAGAAATAGATGCGCTTGATGGCTTGATGGCCAGGGTCACCGACAAGGCCGGGATACAGTTTCGCGTACTTAATCGAAGAAAAGGGCCTGCTGTGCGTGGTCCGCGGGCGCAGGCTGACAGGAAGCTGTATCGATTGGCAATGCAGTCAGAAATGGGCCAGATAGCAAATCTCAAGGTAATTGAATCGGAAGCGAAAGCATTTGTCCTGGAAGATAGCAGGATATGTGGCTTGCAGTTGAGTGACGGCAGGAAGTTGAAATCCGGGGCAGTTGTCTTGACTACCGGCACCTTTTTAAGCGGATTGATTCACATCGGTAACGAAAAAATCCCTGCTGGCCGCATGGGAGAGGATCCCTCGGTCGGTTTGTCCGCAGATCTTCAGAAACTTGGAATAGGTCTGGGCCGGTTGAAAACCGGGACCCCTCCCCGTCTGGATACGCGATCGATAGACTGGTCCGGCCTCCAGATGCAGAAAGGCGATTCGGATCCGTTACCATTTTCGACGCTGACCAAAGATCTGCCAAATCCGCAGATTGATTGCGGTATTACCCGGACAACGTCAGATACGCATCGGATAATCGAGGAGAATATTACGCGTTCCGCAATGTATTCGGGTCAGATATCCGGTGTCGGTCCCAGATATTGTCCGTCAATTGAAGACAAGATTGTCAGATTTGGCGAACGGGACGGTCATCAGATATTTCTTGAACCCGAAGGCCTCGATGATCTGACGGTCTATCCAAATGGTATTTCGACGTCCCTACCCAAGGAAGTTCAGTACGAGTTCATCCGGACGATTCCCGGTTTGGAAAATGCCCAGATACTTCAACCTGGATATGCGATAGAATATGATCACGTCGATCCGCGCTGCCTGAAGGCAAGCCTTGAGGTACGCAATGCGGAAGGGCTGTTTCTGGCCGGGCAGATAAACGGGACCACCGGTTATGAGGAGGCTGCCGCTCAGGGCCTTGTTGCGGGGATAAACGCTGCCTGCATGGCAGGTGGCAGGGAAGCGATTACGTTCAGCCGGGCTGAAAGTTATATCGGTGTGATGATTGACGATCTGGTCACGCGCGGTGTGAGCGAGCCCTATCGAATGTTCACCTCCAGGGCGGAATACCGGCTTTCGCTGCGTGCCGATAATGCCGATCAGCGTCTGACGCCGCTGGGTATTGAAATTGGCTGTGTCGGAACCCTGCGGCAAGGCAGGTTTGAAAAGAAGCTCGAGAAGCTGCAGCAGGCCAAGGCGTTGTTGCAGAGTCTCGAAACAACACCAAGCAAAGCGAAAGCTGCCGGATTGAGTGTTTCGCAGGACGGCATGAAACGGTCTGCCTGGGATTTCCTTTCCTATCCCGAAATAAACATGCACAAGCTGACCAATATCTGGCCCGAGATTGCGGAAATTGAATTGCAAGTTGCGGAGCAGATGGAGATCGAAGCGGGATATGCGGTCTATCTTGGCAGGCAGGAAGAAGATATCCGGGCGGTCAAACGGGACGAGGCGGTGGGTATACCGAACGAATTTGACTATGGTGCTCTTGCAGGGCTGTCCAATGAATTGCGCCTGAAGCTTGAGAGGGCCCGGCCGATCAATTTGGGGCAGGCGGCACGAATTGAAGGAATGACGCCCGCCGCGATCACATTGATCCTTGCCAATCTCAAGAAATTACAATCGGCGGAAAAGATCCGGAAAACAGTTTGAGACCCGAAACCGACAAGGATGAGCTTGAAACCTTTCGGCAGGTAAACGCTGTTTATCCGGTTTCACGTGAAACATTTGAGCGTTTTGACGACTTCCGCGGACTGCTTGAATCCTGGCAGAAAAAAACGAACCTTGTGGCGCCGGAAACATTGCCACAATTCTGGTCCCGACATGTGTGTGATTCACTGCAGTGTTTATCGTTTTTTCCGGATGCAGAGTGTTGGGTCGATCTGGGAAGTGGTGCCGGATTTCCGGGCCTGATCATCGCTGCCGCCAATCGCGACCACAAAAATCGCCAGCATCATCTGGTCGAAAGCAACAACAAGAAGTGTGCTTTTCTCAGAGCTGCGGCCCGAGCCTTGGGTGCAAATGCCAAGATTCATGGCAATAGAATTGAATCGGTAACGGAACAATTGGTCAGCGACAATGAACGAGTCGATGTCGTTACAGCACGGGCGCTTGCACCGCTACGGAAACTACTGGACCTGAGTTCGGGCCTGCTGATGCAGGGCGCGGTTGGCCTGTTTCACAAAGGTCGTGATTTCCAGAGGGAAATCGAAGATTGTCATGGTTTCTGGCGCTTTGATTTGGTAATACATAATAGTTGCATCGAGGCGGATTCCGTTTTGCTTGAGATTCGGAATCCAGTGCGACAACCCTCCTGAGCGGTATTTGCGAGGACCAGTTCAGGAGATCATGAATTTTGAAACCGTCTTGGCAGACAGGTATGCGGCAATGGGAAGCAATTTACAGTCCAGAGTAATCACGATTGCCAACCAAAAGGGCGGCGTCGGGAAAACAACCACGACCATCAATCTGGCCACTGCCCTGGCCGCCGTCGGCAAAACCGTGCTGGTTATCGATCTTGACCCGCAAGGCAATGCATCGACCGGGTTGGGTATAGACCGGAATGCAAGGAATGTATCCACATACGAATTGATTACCGGCAAAGCCGGGATCAAGGAAGCAGCAATCAAGACGATCGTACCGAGACTACATCTTATCCCGTCGACGCTGGACCTGCTTGGCGTCGAAATGGAGATCGCGTCAAGTTCGGACCGGGCCTATAAGATCAAACATGCAATAGAGGAATATATTCCTGATCAAGTACAGTTCGATCATATCCTGATCGACTGTCCACCCTCGTTGAATTTGTTAACCATAAATGCGATGGCGGCTGCAAATTCGCTGATTGTACCGCTCCAATGCGAATTTTTCGCACTGGAGGGGTTAAGTCAGTTGCTGCAGACCTTTGAAGAAGTCAGAAGTACAATCAACCCGCATCTGGAACTCCACGGTATTGTGCTGACCATGTATGACAGCCGGAACAACCTTGCCAACCAGGTTGTCGCAGATGTCAGGGAATATTTAGGTGACAAAGTATACAAGACCGTTATTCCGCGAAATGTCCGGATATCGGAAGCGCCATCCTACGGAAAACCGGCAATATTGTATGACCTGAATTGTCCAGGCAGCCAGGCATATCTGCAATTGGCTTCCGAAGTCATAAAGCGGGAGCGAAAGCTCGCCGCGGCATGAGGCGTTAGCGAAGCAAAGCAAGAGGAATGTAAACGTATAAGATATGGAGAAATTAGGTGTGGATTGGAGACCTTGACCGATATGGTTGAATTCCAAATGTACTGTGAATAGTGCATTGATTCTCTACCGAAACAATATTTTGCTTCCATGAATACGCGTGTAAGGACGATTTTCGAGAAATGGCCCGGATGGCAGAAGAAGATTCAAAAAAACGATTAGGCCGCGGGCTGGCTGCTCTGATCGGCGAAATCGATACACAAACATCCTCATGGCAGGATGATGGTTCAACGCGGGCTGATCGCAAAATTCCCATCGAATATGTACAAGCGAACGTCAAGAACCCACGAAGCAATTTTGATCCGGAAGAACTTGACGACCTAAGTCGATCGATCAAGGAACATGGAATTGTGCAGCCGATACTGGTCCGTACAATGGAAAGTACCGGCGTTGGTGACAGTACAAGTTTCGAGATTATTGCAGGGGAGCGCCGGTGGCGTGCAGCCCAATTGGCGGGTCTGCATGAAGTGCCGATCATTATCCGGGACGTCGACGACCGTCAGGCGCTGGAACTGGCAATCATCGAAAATGTACAACGCGCCGACCTCAATGCGCTGGAAGAAGCAGCAGGGTATCAGCAGCTGATCAAGGAACACGGCTATACCCAGGCGGATTTGGGTAAGGTCATCGGCAAGAGCAGGAGCCATGTCGCGAACACGCTGAGGCTTATGAAATTACCGGATGGTGTCCGGGCCATGATTGGCGCCGGTCAGCTGTCGGCTGGTCATGCACGAGCCTTGATTACGTCGCAGGACCCGGAGGCGCTGGCCAAAAACATAATCAAAAACGGGTTATCGGTCAGGCAGGCAGAAAGCCTTGCTCAAAATGAAGGAGCAGGCTCACAAAAGACGACCGGCAAGAAAAAGCGTGCTGCTGAAAAGGAAAGTGCGGATATAAAGGCGCTTGAGCAGCAATTGGAAGACTTGCTGGGCCTGAAGGTCTCGATTGGATTCAAACCAGACGGATCCGGTGAGCTGAAGATCAAATACAAGACGCTGGAACAGCTTGATTCTGTTTGCCGAAATTTGCAGCAGGGTGCCGCAGGAAAATAAGCGCCTAGATGCGCCGGCTGCTTTTTTGCCGGGCCTCCACCGAAATCGCCAATAGTGCGGTACCGGCCAAAGCTGGTGCCAGCGAAGGTTTCGACCTGCATTCCAGAACTGCCTTATCGAGCCTCGACAATGCGCGATCGATGGAGCCGGTGTCCCAGATAGACAACGCCTTTTCAGTCTTGGCTTTTCTGGAGAAATGAAGCGGCGGACGGATCGCGGAAATGGCGGTTGCGCTTGGCAGGCCTTGCGAATCGATCTGGTGCCGGACCTGTTGTATCAACTGGAAATGGCGGAGAAAAAACAACATGATCATGTCCGGCGACATGCCGGTTACAAGAAGATGGGCAAGCCCGGCATGCATGGCTTCCACATCGCCGGTAATGACGGCATCGATTACGGCAGCAGTTTCCACGGTCGAGACATCGCCAATGATCGCCATGACATCATCAACTGATATTCTCCCCTGACCATGGCAGTACAAGATCAGCTTTTG
>JBCCEP010000069.1:0-13114 GCA_039030215.1 Pseudomonadota bacterium | reverse complement strand
GATCCGGCAGCTTGCCTTGAATTCACGGAAAGGCATATAACTTTGAGCTACGGATCATGCATGTTCAATTTTTGTCGTTGATATCCAGCCAAAATCGCAAAGGTTACATCAAATGATGGAATCGGAATTTGATGGAGAAGAAATCGGTTCCCGTTCAGGCGTTGAAGATGTGCTTACGTCAAAGGGGTGGTTGTCCAGCTGTGATCCTATGTTGCGCCAGCAATTGCTCGATATTGGCCGGCCATCGCGATTTGAACCCGGCGAGGTGTTGTTCAGGATAGGCGATGAGCCGGAAGGCATATACGGCGTTGCAAACGGTGCAGTACATATTGCAATGCCGGCCGATGACGGCCAGGAGTTGGTGATTTATCATGCCGATACCGGGTTTTGGGTCGGTGATCTCGAATTGTTTTCCGAACAGGCGCGCATAGCAACCGTAACCGCAGCAGCACCGACGCTGTGTCTTTTCATCTCGAGAACCAAGTTACGCCGATTATTGGACCGCGAACCAATCCATTTCCGCGACTTCTACAAGATGTCCTACGAAAATGGGCGTAACATTATGCGCACTCTGGCCAATATGACTGTAACAGGTTCTGACAAGCGATTAGCTTTGAAACTGTTGCAGTATGACGAGAACAAGGGCGACCCGAATGCGTGGATTACCATTGCCCAGAACCAACTGGCATTGATGACCGCGCTTTCGGTTCCGACGCTGGAAAGGGTCCTTCGGCGCATGGCCGGGGCCGGTCTGGTAGAAATAGGTTATGGAAAGCTACGGATTCTCGACCGTTCTGGTCTCAGGAGTTTGGCCAGATCCTAGAGAAATGCCTGGCTCGACTTAATCGATGTAGTTTGTTGTCCGCGATTGGCACTTAGTGGAAGAAGTCAATCGATGGTTTGAATGTCCGTTTCTGACACTTAACGGACATAATGGACATACTCACAATGCAGTTATCAGCTGATGACTTGCACCAATGGGGCGGTACCGAACTGCAAGTCACGCGCCAATTCTAATCGATCGATCTTCCATCGCGCGCTGGTTCATCTGAAGTATCGCGATGCCCTGTTCGTTCTTATTGGGCAAGCCCTTCATATATTCCATGATTGCTTGCCATTCCTTGATTTCCTGTGAGGGCGCCCCGCCACCGTCTCGCACAACCTCGCGTGGATCGATATCGCCTTTCGGGGGCAGAATATATGGGCTCAATTGTTTGTCCGGCAATGCATCGGCGCGTGTTAGCAGTGGTTCGCCTTCCTTCGTCTTCGGGACCAACGACAAAGCTCCGTTCGTATCAACGGGTATCGAAGCCAGGATCAGTCCAAAGTAGAGGTTGCATGACACGCTGTAGAGCGTCTCGGACCCCTCGGAAATGTCGATCGGGCGATAGCCTCTCTCGATATCGCCGAGCTCGATTTCGGTGATGGTGTCGAATTGCGGTCGCGATGGATCGTAGCGAAAGCGTATTCCAGAAACGCGCGGAAAGTACTGGCCCGGAAGGTTGGGGTTGCCGAGCAATAGAAACTCCAGGCAATTCTTGATCTCGCGCGCTGTGAGATAGGCGACAATGAGCGAGCCGCCGGTGCTATGATCCTCTACGCCGACACCGAGCGGTGCCAGCAGGAAGACATCATAGACATTCTGCACGCCGCTTGTTCCCTGCTGCAGGCCGGCGCGGATCATTCCCGCAGAGTTCAATGTAACATCTGACTTGGTTGCGGAGCGGACGGCATCTGCCACGAGATTTCCGAGTGGCCGCGAGGTTTCCAGATCAAAGAATGTGTTCGACCAGTCGCGGTCAATCACAGCGAGAGGCTCTTCGAGATTGAAGCCTCTGGGCTCGAACACGATCCGCGACGTGGCCGCCGTAAAGTTCTTGATCTCGCTGGTGAGTTGCGGGTCGCCCAGGATCGTATCGTCAACAGGATGCAGAACGTAGGAGGCAACATTGATGTCGGCTCCATCCGTTTCGATCACCAATTCGCCGACGACTTGTCCATAGCAACCGGCCTGCACGATTGGTGTGCCGTTCACCATGACCGGCTCTTGCATGAATGTGTGGGTGTGCCCCCCAACGATGACGTCGATCTCGGGAACTGCCCGCGCCAGGTCGATATCGTCCCCCTCGACGATTGGGCCTTCTTCCGGTTCCTGCACGCCTCCGTGGCTCAAGCAGATTATCACGTCTGCTCCGTCAGCTCGGAGTTGTTTCACCATCTCATGTGCAACCTCGATCCGATCGGGAAAGTTGAGGGCGCCCGGGTTGACCGTGTACTGGACGGAGTCAGGTCCCATGGCTCCGAACAGACCGAAGCGTATTCCACCCCGTTCGAGGATCATGTGCCGGCGGATCGCACCTGCCTGCATCAACTCCTTCAGTCCGGTTAGCCCGGGATCGTCGGCATCGGCGATGGTGTTTGAAGCGACGATCGGTGGTAGGCGCCCGGCCTGACGTGCCGCTTCGATGGATCTTGCGAAACCGTCGGGACCGACATCAAGTTCGTGATTTCCTATTGTCGTCGCATCGATACCGGCCAGTGACAAACATTGCAGCTCCGCGCCGAGCTCCTCCGTCGCGCCGCCAAACGGAGCACCAACGGTGAAATCCCCGATATCGAGCGCCAGTACCGGACCGGAACCTTGGCGTGCTTTTTTGCGCTCAGCGATGAGCGCTGCAATGCGTTCGATGCCGCCAATCGTCTCGTCATCATTCAACGTGCCCGGGCTGTACTCAGCCGCTGGTCCCACTCCAATAAGGTTCGAGTGCAAGTCGTTCGTATGCAGGATCGTAAAGGTCTTTGTAGCATCGGCAGCCTTGGTTTGGTTGGCTAGACCGAGGGCAGCACCTGCTGCGGCTGTTGAAGACAGAAATCTTCGGCGAGTGATTCCTCGGTTCTTCATGAAAACTACTCCCTGATCGAATTTACTTGGGCTTCAACGCAGTGGCATTGGTGCAAGTGCGGATGGCGCTTTGAACTGATCAAATACTGGCTACAACCTTGAGGTCAATTGACCTGAGTCAATCCCAATTGTTCATCTTCAGAAGACGGATATATTATCCAGATCTGAAATCTATTGGAACACGATTTGACAGCCTAAAGAGGCCTTTCAGTAAACTTTACCAGATGAAATGCTGGATTCAATCGGGAGGGATCTCGGGCATTCTCGTACGGCCAGCGCATAAGGAATGAGCGGATCTTATTTCTGATTCTGGCACTTAACGGACATAGCTGACCAATGGCCATAACGTCCGTTTCTGGCCCAAAGCGGACGCAAAACATTTGAATGCTGGTCGTTTGAATCACGTTAAGAACTAAATTCAATCTGTTGCTCAAGGCTGGACTTCAGCTGTTCCATCACGCGTCTTGTCGCTGCAATGTCCTTTAGATTGAGATCGCTCGCGAGATCATTTGCCCAAGGTATTTGCAATGCCAGTGCAGCATCAAACAGCTTTCGACCTTTTGATGTCAGCACAACAAGGTGCGCCCGTTTGTGGTGTGGATTGGACTCGAATTCGACAATGCCTTCCTTCTCCAGTTCATTGACAATGCGCTGGATACCCTGTCGATGAACACCCATGGTGCGTGCATGCCAAGCGACAGATTCTGGCCGGTCAGCATAGGCGATTGCTCCCAGAACCTGCCATCGAGCACTGGTTAGCCCAAGTTCGGCCACCAGCCGATCGCCAGCAACCAGCAGTCGTCCATTGAGCTTGAAAACATCCAGTATGAGCGCCGTCAAAGCTTCTCCAGCTTCTGTCCAATGATCATTCGCCATATGAATCCCTAACAAATTTATTGACAACATGTTGTCATAACGTTTAGATGGCCTATTTATGACAACATGACACCATACTAACCCAACGCTGAAGGAAAGACAAATGGTCAATATCAAGCCGCTCGATCCCGAATTCCCTATACAACAACAACTGGACAACGAGGCCAGTCCTGTTGTGCTGGTCAATCTGTTCACAGTCGATCCTGGTGATCAGGAAGCCCTGGTCGAGGCCTGGAGGGCCGACGCACTCTGGATGAAGAAACAACCGGGCTATATCAGCACGCAATTGCACAAGGCGGTCGGCGGAAGCAGCATGTATCTGAATTACGCCATCTGGGGTTCGGTATCAAACTTCAAGGCAGCATTCTCAAATCCGGAATTCCAGAACGCGCTCGGACACTATCCGTCTAGTGCGGTCACAGCGCCCCATCTCTTCGAGAAAATTGCGGTTCCAGATTGTTGTGTGGCTTGACGTGACATCTAGCTGAGGAAAAGACCATGTCGTTGAAAAGCACAAAGACAAGATACGGTACTGTGGCAATATCCATCCACTGGTTGTCGGCGGTGCTCATCCTGGTGCTCCTTGGTTCTGGGTTTCGCGCTGGCCAGACGATCGACCCTATGGCAAAGGCGGACATCCTGCGGATGCATGTACCGTTAGGCATTGCAATCCTGCTGCTGACGATATTTCGGATCATCTGGTGGCGGTGGTACGATGTAAAACTTGAGCCGGTCGGGCATGAACCCCGTTGGCAAGAACTGGCGGCCAAAGCGGTTCATGTTCTCTTCTACATCATTATTTTGGGTATGGTGGCAAGCGGCATTGGTATGCTCTTGCTATCTGGCGCGGGAGCAATTCTGTTTGGCGGTACAGACGGTCCTTTGCCAGACTTCAATCTGTACCCCCCGCGTATCCCTCACGGGCTGGGCGCGAGGCTGATAGTCGGCTTGCTTGTCCTTCATGCAGGCGCGGCGCTTTATCATCATTTCGTAAAACATGACGCGACACTGCGGCGAATGTGGTTCGACCGTGAGGGTAAAAAATGAATACGGAGATACATGCGGATTTTTTGTGTTCAGTGCCACATCTCAACAAAGTTGCATGGGAACCAACGAACGACCCTGAAACAGGTTACGATCTGCAATGTGGCCGGCATCAACAGCAGATATCACAACAATCTGGATGGACATTTGTAACGATCACAGCGTATTCACATATTCCCACATCCAGAGGCCCCTTCGTGACCATATACCTCATTCGCCACGCCCAATCTCAGTTTAATGCTGTTTATGATCCCGATCAGCCGGATCCCATGATATTTGACGCCCCACTTTCCGAATTGGGACATATCCAGGGAACCGAAACACGGCACCGGATTTCTGAAATCGAAATTCACCGTGTCATCGTTTCGCCACTAACACGTACATTGCAGACCGCATTGCTGCTTTTCGGACCCACGAGAAATTTCGAAATCAATGCGGTAGTCCGTGAACAATTATTAAACAGCTGTGACGTTGGTCGCTCGCCACCTCAACTCGCAACGGATTACCCCCTCTTTGATTTCGATCATTTGGACGACGTTTGGTGGCACAACGACACGCCAGACCATCGCGGCTTCTCAGTTGAGCCTGATCAAGTTCTACAAGAGCGCGCAGCCGAGTTTAAGGAATTTCTCCGCGATACTGGCGCTCACAATACCGCGGTTGTGACACACGGAAATTTCATTCGCGCGCTGACAGGCATCAAACCGGACAACTGCCAGATTATCGAGTTTGATCCGCATTGATTCACAAACAAGTCACCAATTCAGCAAACGGCCTAATCAGGTTTTCAGAAAGCATTTTTTTAAATTTTGATACCTGCCAATTCCAGAACTTGTCCGGCTTTGGTACCTAGCGAACATAGCTGACCAATGGCCGCCATGTCCGTTTCTGGCCAATTGTGGACGTTGTAGTTCGATGAACAGAAAGTCCGTTTACAGGCCATAGCATAAGGTAAGCCTCCAACGCATAATATCCGGTTTAAGGAATATGGTGTCAGAGGCTTTTCACCGACCAGAGACCTCCAGAACTAGTTGAAATTATGCTGCGGCAGAAATAGAACGAATTTGAAACTCATTTGGAGCTCCTCATGTTCACCGAAGCGCGTTACAACCAATACATACTCGATTTCAATTCGACATTTGACGGCAAAATGACATTGGAGGCTTTTTTCGACACATACTACGAGCCCGATGCTACGTTCGAATATGTTCCTCAAGGCCGAAAGAATATCGGGCGTGGCGAGGTTCTGGAGTTCTGGCGTGGTGTCGGCGGAAAGATGAAGGAGGTTATCCTAGATCATACCCACTTTCTCGAAAATGAAACGACTGTGGCTTCCGAAGCACCAATTGATTTCCTGTGTAATGAAGACTTGGAGTGGAATGGGGTATCTTACAAAAGGGATCGAAATTCAGACTTATGATGTGTGCCTTTTATGATGTTAGCCCAAACAACAAATTTTCATATGTACGCGTTTATTCAATCTATAACCCCGCTTACAAACCAAATCCATGATGATAGGTGCAATTGCCGGATTGGCAAATTCCTTACGCAAGACGCTGTTCTGGAACAGCGACTCCGGTTAGCTGTTTCGAGAATTCTTTCTGAGTCTGTGGTTCGCCCCAGATGAACCCTTGCCCTTCCTCAACACCGATCGATTTCAGGAATTGGACCTGTTCCTGCGTTTCGATGCCCTCAGCGTTAAGCCGAATGTTCATGTTCTTGGCCAGGGTAGCTACGGCCCGGACAATGGCAGCTGCTTCTGCATCTTTCGGTAATCCTACCACGAATGAGCGGTCAATCTTTATCTTCGTAATCGGAAACTTGTGAACATAGCCGAGCGAGGAATATCCAGTTCCAAAGTCATCGAGTGCGAGTCCGACACCAAAATCCCTGATCTTTGTCAACGTATCGAGCAGCCGGTCATTGGGCTGCATGAATAAGGATTCAGTTATTTCAAGATCGAGTTGATCCGGAGATATCCCGGAGTTCTGCATAGCGGTCTCTAGTACTTCTGCCATATCGCATCTTGCGAATTGCACAGACGATACGTTAACCGCAAGTTTTACACTGCCCGGCCATGAAGCTGCCTGGCTGCACGCAGTCTCCAGGACCCACTGGCCGAGTTCCTTGATCATGCCGATCGTTTCGGCAACCGGAATGAACTTTTCCGGTGAGATAATGCCTCGTTCAGGATGTCGCCAGCGAAGAAGTGCCTCTGCGCCGCACAGCCTGCCGCTGAGGATGTCGAATTGCGGTTGATACCAGACTTCAAACTGACCCAGTTTGAACGCCTTCATCAGTTCCCGTTCGAATATCTGACGTTCGGCAATCTCTTCAAGCATCTCCGTACTGAATTTTCGGACTCGCCCGCCGCCTTCGGCTTTTGCACGGTAAAGGGCGACATCAGCCCGCATGAGCACATCATCGGGTTTGAAGATATCCTTGGAGATCAACGCTATGCCTGCGCTGGCACCTATGATCAATGCATGATCGCCAATGAGAAATGGCTTGGCCAAACCATCAATGATAGTCCGGGCATAGTTCTCTGCATTGTTCAAGGCATCAGGCCCGCCGACCAGGACAGCAAACTCATCACCGCCAAACCGGGCAATTTCAGCACCGTCAGGCAAGTATCCAGCAGCTCGTTCCGCAACCGCTCGCAGCAATCGGTCGCCTGTACTGTGACCAAGGGTATCATTCACATTCTTGAAGCCATCGAGATCGAAGTAGATAATTGCGGCTGATCCGGCAGCATCCTCATTCCACTGAATTTCAGATTGCAGCCTCTCGATGAAGCTGTTTCGATTTGGCAAATCAGTCAGCGTGTCATACAGCGCCAGCCTTTGTATTTTTTCCTCCGCCAGACGCTGTTCGGTAACATCGGTAAACGTGAAGCAAACAATATACTGATTGTTTTTCTTGCCGGATTTGAGCGACGGATCATCTTCGATGATTGAACGTGTCGCTACATACTGCAATGTCTTGGAGAATTGTTGAGATATCTCTACCGTCGTTTCGCCAACCAGTTGCGGCTCCATGAGCCTTCGGTTTTCGAATGCCTTGTCAATTAGATCGCAAATCGCCGCCGGTAGGACAGTATTGGCCTGCACTTCAGCCGAAATGTTTTTCTCCAAAATCAGTTGGGCTGACCGGCTGCATTTTCGAATGGTTCGATCTTCGTCGATAATCAGAATACCGGCGAAATTGTCAGCCACTACCTTGGACAATATCAATTCTGCGTTGTCGGCTCTTACATGCCAGATACGGTGCAGGAACTGGTAGATCCCGATTTCTCTCACCATTGCCGCCAGCGAAAGACAAACCAGTGCAATTTGCCACGCGGTTGTATCCAGCGCGATTGTCGTTTTCGACTGGATGACTGCTGCAGCCAATTCAATCAAGATGCCTGCAGACAATGCAAAGCTGACGGCCAGATACCAGCGCACCTTACCGATAAAAATTGCGCAAAGCGCAATGAGTACGACACCCGCCACCATCACAAACTTGTTCGGAGTACTTAAAATCCTGTTCTGAAGAATAGTCTCGGCAGCCAACGCCTGCAGCGTTGCACCGGTCACGTTCCCAGCGACAGGCACGTTAAAGAAATCATTCAGCTCGGTTGCGCTCGCACCAACGATAATTTTCTTGCCGGCAAGGCGGTTTGGATCAACGACGCCATTTAAGACATCGATTACCGAGACTCTGTCCATTCCGTCCGAATTTATGCTGTAGTCTATCAGAAACTCGCTTCCGGCAAAGCCAATCCCACCGCCAAGTGTCGCTCCCATTGATGGGACAATATTGCCGTCGATTGAAATTCCATACGGATAGGTGCGGACTAGGCCATCACCATCGGTTCGAACATTCACATTTGCAGTCCACGCGTGCTTTCGAAGGCGTTCGATCGGTTCGCGCAAACTGGTTTTCAGTTCATTTTGTTCCAAATTCTGTTCAAGAAAATTGGCCAGCAGTACAGAGCCGTTGTTACGCACAATTGCGTCTTCAAGTTCAGCATCTTCGATTTCAGTTGATGGATTGCTGAAATCGATGTCCAGTGCGATTTCCTCGACTTGCAGCGCGTTCAAGCGGTCAACTAGTTTTGCGTGGATGCTACGCTTCCAAGGCCAGTTCGAAATTCCGTCGATGCTCTTTCGGTCTATTTCAACCAACACGATTGACTGGCTGGCGGGCCGTTGAAAATGCTCCATCCTCTTTTCAAGGATCCAGTGAAAATACGGATTACCAAATCCTAGAGCGTCAAGGGAAATCGCAACCAGGATAATTAGTCCGACTGTAACGGCACCTCTAATAAACTGACGAGTTTTCATCCAAATTGACGCCCTGAATGGGTCCGACTTTTTATACATTCGTTTCGCTAGTTGCGCTGACATTAGTTAGTCGTCGTCATCATCATCATCATCGTCATCGTCGTCGTCGTCATCATCATCATCATCATCATCTTCATCGTGGTCATCGTCGTCTTTGCCGTCGTCATCGCCGCTGCCATGACCGCCATGGCTGTCGCCGTCGCTTCCGCTATCGCTACCACCTTCACCGCTGGTCTTGCCTTCATCACCGCCCTCGGCGACTATTTTGCTTTTGCCGTCAAAGTTGGAATTGTTGTCCCAATGGTCGTCATTGTTGTCGTCGTTGCCTGACATGACGACGTTTGATCTGAAACCTCTCATGGCGAATTGAAATATTGGCTGGGTGCGTTGACCGCTTGCCCTGAAATTTTTTCCCAAACTATTGGAAATCGAATCTGACTTCTTCGATGGACGAGCGAAATTTGGATTTACCACCCTGGTTGAACGACCAGCCGATAATTCAACACTGTTTCCTGAGGAAAGGCCGACCACCTCGACATTTCCCTGCACCACTTGTACCTCAGTGTGTTTACTGGCGATTTTGACCTTGAAGATCGTGCCTTTGACAATTGCGGCAACGTAGGGCGTTTCCACTTCGAAATGCTGGACATCTCTCCGGTCAACGTTGAACGTAACCGACCCGGTATCTTGTTTTATGCTGGTTCCGCCAGGATAATCCTCAGTGACCGTAACCTTGCTATTTGGCCCCAATATCATCGTTTGTTTTCCACGAGCGAGCATGGCTCGGCCCGATTTTCCAGTCCTGACATAGGCGCCGTCCTGAACGAAAACTGCTCCACCCAATGACGCTTTTTGCGCGTCTTTGGAACCAATCCAAACCTGACCAGTTGCTTGAACGACGCGCCACTGCTGCGCAGAGGCACCTACAGCCATCATCAAATAAACGCAGAGGAATAGAATAAATTTTTGAACGGGCAGCTTGTGCATGGGACCACACCGACTTCTTAATGGGAACATAAAAAGTACCAGCGAGGTGCTATTTTTTAGGAAATTATTGGATACGAGTTTATGGAGTTGGTAGCTGTTTGGTAACTCTACCAACTATATTTTAGATGTGAGCATTTGGTAGTCAGAGAGCCCATTAGTTGTAGATACTTTTTCTGCGTGACTGGTGCTGCAAGAGCTTGATTCGTCCATTATTGGCCCAAAGGAAACCTTGGCTAATTTGCGCAAATTTCAGCTATGCGGACAGAGCGAACATCGACATATATCCTCAACGAGCGTCCACCGGGTGACCCAACGGGTACAACCTGCCTTGGGCCTTACGAATTGACACTTAGTAGCGATTGGCCCCGTCAGTATGGGCTGATTTTTGACGGCTCAGAATGATGATCCACGGATGTTACTTTTGCCGGAACGGTTCAACTAGCACGTCATTATTCAGGACTCACAAATTTGTTATGATATAACATTGCAAATTTTGAGATTTGGCCTTAGTACCCAATGCAGTTGTCAGCTCACGTAAGGTAGAAAGTATCGCGCCGCTCTAAGCTTATCTTGGCCCTTCCCGGCTGTGAACAGACTGGCACGAAAATTTCAAAATCGCGGCCATGAACACCCATCCAATAATAGTTGTAGGCGCCGGTCCGGCGGGTATCGGCATAGGCGCTTTGTTGGCCCGTTGCGCGATTCCTACCCTGATCTTGGAACGCGGCCGTGTCGGTGAAAGCATGCTGCGCTGGCCTAGAGAAACCCGCTTTATATCTCCATCCTTTACAGGCAATTTTTTCGGTGCGGTCGACTTGAACGCAATCACACCGTTAAGTTCACCGGCATTTGGACTGCAAGCTGAACATCCGCTTGGGCGACAATATGTGAAATATTTGAACGATGTCGCGAGCGCATATCAACTTCAAATCGATGAAAATGTCGAAGTTGTTGATGTTGATTTCAACGCAGATGGCACGATCCTGCTCAGTACGAACGAAGGCGCCTTGTCATGTCGTGTTTTGATCTGGGCCGGCGGAGAATTCCAATACCAAAAGAAGATCCCCAATACCATCCGGGTGAACAACTCATACAAGACCTTACCCAAGGGCCATCATGTGATTATTGGCGGCGCAGAAAGCGGAATGGAGACTGCCTACAACCTGGTGAAACAGGGATCAACCGTGAGTATTATCGATCCCAACGCCCTTTGGCAGACGCGGGTCAGCGACTCCAGTTACGGTCTCAGTCCTTATACATTTTCGCGGGTGCGCTACCTGAAAAAGAGCGGCAAGTGCGAATTTATCGCCGAGGCAGCGGAGTATATATCCGAGAACGAAGTTCGCACGCAAAACCGAAAATTTGAATTGGATCATCCAGCGATCGACGCCACGGGATTTGATATTGCTCAAGGTTTGGCGGGAGGACTGTTCGACTTCTCAAAGGGCTATCCTGAACTATCCGAAAACGACGAGAGTACTCTACATCGCAACGTCTATCTGGTTGGCCCTAACGTCCAACATGAGAAGGCAATCTTCTGCTTCATCTACAAATATCGCCAGCGCTTTGCGGTTGTGGTCAGGGAAATCCTGAACCGCTGGGGACAGGATAGTCCCATCATCCATGAGTATGCCGAAAAAGGCTTCCTGCTTGAAGATCTCAGCTGCTGTGATGGAGAATGCGTATGCTGACTAAGTCGCTGTCACGAGCTGCAAGTTTTGTGTCCGGTCAAGGTACAGCTATCTTTCTTATCGCTGCAATCGTTTTCGGTGCAGCTTTTGGGACGATTGCACCTGATTCCGAGAAGCTTTCATCGGAGCAGATTGACATCACGATCCTTGCGCTAGTCTTCTTTCTGTTGTTTGAGATCCGCCTACAATCCATCTTGTCAAGCATCAAGCGCGTTCCACTCATTGCCGTTGCTTTGCTGGCAAATTTCGTCATCATCCCGGTCTTGGGTTATGCAATCGCCTCAGTTTTCCTGTCCGCACATCCCTTGTTTTTCATTGGCCTCGTCATCTATTTCATGGCGCCCTGCACCGACTGGTTCCTGGCGTTCACGCGTCTGGCAAGGGGAAACACGGCACTGGGCGCTGCTCTAATACCCATCAATATGATCTTTCAGCTTTTGTTATACCCGGTTTATCTGCACCTGTTTGATATTGGTACGGTTGGGATTGATTCCATCGGCAATTTTCAAACTCTGTGGCATTGGTTTCTTGTACCGCTACTGTTGGCCATTTCGATCCGCATTTTGGCGGAGAGGCTCTTGAACCAGGCACAATTCGATGTTGCTCAAGCGTTGATTTCACTACTTTTTCCTGTGTTGCTTGCAGTTTTGGTCTGGCAACTTACGGCCTCCAATATTGGAACCCTGACTGCCAACATCACTGTTTTCCCGCTGATATTTTGCGCAATTCTCACATTTTTCCTGGCGACCTACCTGCTAAGCGAAGCAGTCGCAAAATGGATGGGACTCGCATATGAGGATAGAGTGTTGATCACCATGACGACGGCTGCCAGAAACGCACCACTCATGTTGGCAATAACCATTGTTGTCCTGCCCAACCAACCACTAATTTATGCGGCCATCATCATTGGTATGTTGGTTGAATTACCGCATTTGGTGGCGTTGAAAAGTATTTTGCTGCGTCAAAGAAACAGTAGAAGGGGAAAGAACCTCGAGCTTGATAACAAGTTGGCGTCTTGAGGAACGGACTTTAGGGACGCCAATCTTTTGGCGAGCATTCTTTGCGTCGATTTGAACATAACGAATAACGGTAGCAAGTCAGCTTCGGGATCGAAGCAGTCATTAGGCATTATGCGAAGACGTCCGTAAATGGCGCTTGCTGAATTTCCCTGTTTAACGGCGAAAAAACAGGGAATTCCTGCGGATTTGGACAGATAGAACGCAGTCAGCCAGATTTTCTGTATGAATATCAATGGTTCACACGATAGTTCTCTGAAAATTTAACAG
>JBCCEP010000068.1:0-13300 GCA_039030215.1 Pseudomonadota bacterium | reverse complement strand
TGGTTGAGAAAAAGGGTGGAAAATCCGGACACTGGAAACTGCAGCAGGATTCCACAGACGGTCCAACGGCAGCATGAAGGCCTGATGATGCGCAAAGACCTTGTACCGGCAGCCGAGGCACGCGCCATCTTGCTTGAAGGAGCAGGACCGCTCGGACAGGAGAATATTCACATTCTTGAAGCCGCCGGTCGGGTTTTGTCCGAGGATATCGTATCCCGCCGTACACAACCGCCATTCCCTGCCTCCGCCATGGATGGCTATGCGGTACGGACAGAGGATGTCTCTGATGTACCGACAGTCCTAGACGTAATCGGTATTTCAGCCGCCGGGCATCCTTACAAAGGAACTGTCGCCAAGGGCGAAGCGGTGCGCATCTTTACGGGCGGTGCGGTCCCCGAAGGTGCCGACACAATCGTGATCCAGGAAGACACGAAAGCTGACGAGGGCACGGTCGAAATCCTGGAGACAGCGAAATCCAATCAGCACATCCGAAAGGCCGGGCTTGATTTCAAGGAAGGCGAGCGGCTGCTGTTCGCGGGTGATTTGCTTGATCCGCAGCGATTGGCCCTGGCAGCGTCGATGAATTGTCCGCTCGTCAGCGTCTACCGCAAACCCTTGGTTGGTATTCTCGCGACGGGGGACGAATTGGTGCCGCCCGGCAGCGAATTATCCGATGGCCAAATCATTGCCTCAAATACGTTCGGCCTTTCAGCGATGATCGCTGATGCCGGTGCAGACATGCTCAACATGGAGATTGCCAGGGATAACCGCCGCACTTTGATTGACAAATTTGAGGAAGCAATCGCTGCCGGTGCCGATTTGATCGTGACGACCGGCGGCGCCTCGGTCGGTGATCATGATCTCGTCTTTCCGGTATTGAGCGAAATGGGCGCTGAATTTCATTTTTCCAAAATTGCCATGAAACCGGGAAAGCCTTTTCTGTCCGGTTTCATAATGCGTGAGAGTCGAAAAATCAGACTGCTTGGCCTGGCAGGAAACCCGGTTTCTTCGATTGTAGCTGGATATATGTTTGTAAGGCCGCTGGTGAATGCACTTGCCGGAAGGCAGGCAAGCCTGGTCAGTCCGGTAGCTTGTATCCTCGGCTGTGATATCCCGCCAAACGGACCGCGCGAAGACTATCAACGCGCATCTGCCGAACGCTCGGCGGACGGCCAGATTGTAGTGACACCCTTGGATGTCCAGGACAGCTCCATGCTTGCAGCACTGGTTCGCAGCGATGCGCTTCTGGTCCGTCTGCCAGAGGCGCCGGCGGCAAAAACAGGTGATCCGGCAATGGCAGTGCTGTTGCGGGACATTTGAAATTCCCGAGCTTCACTGGCTGCTGTTTAGGCTGGTACCCTACTCCACAAAGACATGAACCTTCTGGGCGCAGTTATTGGCAAAACCGGCCATATCCCAAGGTGGGTCAAGCGGTTGCGTGTTGCCCTCGCTATCGGTTGCCCGGCATCGCAAGACATGTTCGCCTGGTTCAGCATTCCAGCTACGCCGCCATTTAGTCCATGCATAGCGATCCTGACTGGGCTCGATTTCAGCCGGATACCATTCGCCGCCAATTTCCACCTCGACCTTTGCAATCGCTCTTCCGCCACCCGACCAGGCCCTGCCGATCAGTTCGATTGTTCCGGCCTGGACGTATCTTTTTCGCGAGGACCAATCCGGCACACCCGGCGGAACCATCAATGACTTCACCCGAATGTTCTGAATAGGTCGACCGGGATCCTCGGCAGTTTCCCTGAACCTATATGTGCGCACCTGCTGAAAGCCGGTATAGGGCTTGGTAAGCGCTTCTATGGTTGTCAGCCATTTGACGCTGGCCATTCCATACCAACCCGGCACGATTATCCGCAAAGGCGCGCCGTGCTGCGGCAAGAGCGGTTCGCCGTTCATTTCATAGACCAGCATGACATCGAGCTCGTCCAACTGTTGCAGGGTCAGGCTCCTGCCAAAAAAATGGCCCTCCCCCATGTCGAACCCGTAATCAGCGCCTGTAAAGGAGATTTCAACCACATTGTTGTGCGGCCTCGCAGCAGCGATGATGGGAGCAAGTTCCGTGCCCGTCCAACGGGAGGTGCCAACGGCCTCATACATCCAAGGCATGGAATGCGACCGGGGCGAGACCCCTGCCCTGCCATTACCGGCACATTCCATCGTGACCGGCATGGTCTTGGACGGTAGCTCGCGGATATCAAGCATCGTCAGTTCGCGCGGCGCATCAAAAGCCCCGGTGAGCTGTAGAAGATGGCTGTCTGCGTCAAGTATTGGAACGTCGAAATGGTTAAGCAGGTAGTGGGCACCTGTTGGTGTAATGTCGAGCTTGAGGGTTTCCAGCAAGATACCATTATTGCGGTTTGCCAGGCCCAGTTCCGATTGACTGTAGACGCCATCCTCCGTCTTCTGCTTTTCGTCATAGGGCCTGAACGGATTCTTTGTAACTGTCATGATGCAAACCATGTCGATTAATTTGGTTTGCCGACCATAGGCCAAACCAATACGCCATGCCAATGCGTCAATTGAGATTCCGGAGGCCGGTCAGACCTATTGAATCCAGATTTTCATCCCGCTCAAATCAAGCGAAGCGTCAAGGCCCAATTGCTTGCCGCTGAGTTCAATCAAGACCCCGCGCGAATTGGTCAACTGGATGGCTGCACCGCCACCGGCCGCCGCCAAACCAGCTGTACCTGCGGTGTAGATGCCCTGGATATCGGACGGGTTGTAGAGATTGAAAACCGGGCCAACCAGATTGGCGCGCGAAAACGAAATCGTGGCACCGGCAGTCACGCCGCCAATCGTCAACGGATAGACATTTTCGCCGACATAAAGCGTTCCGTATCCGCCGCTACCGCCTACGAGAAAGGTGATTTTCGTTAGATTGATTTCTATCGACGCATCCGTGGCATTTGCAGAAGAAACCGGCTGGGTCAGACCGACAGCCATAACAGCGATTGCGACTATGAAACATGATCTTATTTTTTGGACTAGCTTTTTGCTCACCTTGGTATTTCCCGTTTTTGAATTGTTTGTAAGGCCGTGACCCGAACTATTCGGAAAAGATGTCAGAATTAGTGCAGCCGTTTGTCGAAAACATCCGCTCACGTGCCAAAATTGGATGAATTACCTGCAAATCGCGCAAAATAGCGATGAAAGTTGCAGAACAAGGCAAGAACATGTTAATGTGTTCGTGTTTTGTACACGGTGATTCTGGCCAATTCGGAACATTCCGAATAGGCCGTCATGGCGAAATATTCGTTTCTTGTTGAAACGATCAGATCAAATGAGGATGACATGCTGACACGGAAACAACAGGAATTGTTGCTTCTTATTCAAAATCGATTGATGGAAGATGGCGTTCCACCCTCCTTTGACGAAATGAAGGATGCACTGGGTCTGAAATCAAAGTCGGGAATTCATCGCTTGATTACCGCGCTTGAAGAGCGTGGTTTCATTCGCCGACTTCCAAATCGTGCCCGGGCACTCGAAGTCATCAAGCTGCCCGATGCCTATTCACAAGATGTAGAAAAAATAGCTGTGTCTAAGACAGATGCCAGCGCAGACGGGGCTCGGGATGTTTCCACATCGCGACCACATGGATTTTCACCCAGCGTGATAGACGGCGATCTTTCTTTGAACCGGCAAGACAAATCCGGACCTTCGTTCGGGAGCAGTTTGGACGCGGCAGTGAACGACAATGTTGTTTCATTGCCGGTAATGGGACGGATCGCAGCCGGTGTGCCGATATCGGCAATTCAGGATCATTCCACCGATATATCGGTGCCCATGGACATGATCGGACCAGGCCGGCATTTCGCATTGACTGTATCCGGGGATTCGATGGTCGACGCCGGTATCAATGACGGTGACACGGTAATCATTCGGGAAACCAATAGCGCTGATGGCGGCGAGATTGTTGTGGCACTTGTCGAAGATGAAGAGGCCACGCTGAAACGCTTCCGGCGAAAGGGCGATTCCATTGCACTGGAAGCAGCCAATCCTGAATATGAGACCCGGATATTCCGGCAGGATCAGGTCAAGGTCCAGGGACGGTTGGTCGGATTGCTCCGTCGCTATTGAGGTTGATCAGCTTCAACTTGATTATTTGATTTCGGAAGCTCTCCGACGATGTTCGCACGCCTTGGGAATTTCGGTTCTTCAAGCGCAAGACGCCAATTGTTCCAGGGCCTTTCGGCGTCCGAAAGAGCGGTATTGATCGTCGCCTGCCAGTTTAGCCCGCTTAGATTGAACCTGTGCACCTGCCTTTCATTTGGATTCGTGGATGCAGCCGCAACCGAAGCTTCTTCAGCATCTGTAGTCTCGGAAAGCAGCTTCGTCAGGCGAATTTCATGTGTTCCGAATTTCTCGAAGTCCAGCCTGGTCAAAATGATTTCAGGACTTGGTCGTGCTGATTTTGCACGAGTGTCATGGCGCGAATAACGTTCGCAATCAGCCCACCATAATCTTGGCGCTATCAGAATGTCTGCGGTTTGGCAGGCGGCCTTCAGCAAGGACGGCGCATAAACAATCTCAAACCGCAAACCCTGCGGTGTCATGCCAATACAGCTTTCCTTGTCGCATTGAGAAAATACCTGACCGTGTTTGCCGACCATGTTCCCGGACCAGGCACGCAACCATATATCCCGGACAAAGCGATTACGCCGCGGATAGGCGAGCGCAAGACGGTCATCGGCATCGCGCGCGCCGATCGTGCGACCGTCCTGTGAAATGACTATGTCCGGCGGGAGTTCATTTCTGACGAATAATGCCATGAACGCAATCGGAACAAGCCCCAGCAAGCGCAACCGGGTTCGCAGCAATATGAGAAGAAGCAATCCCCCTGCCCCGCATGCCAGCACCGCAATTGGCTGCACGCCGGTAATTGCAGGTACAGGAAACGTATTGACCCAATCCGATATATTGACGACCAGATTAATGGCCTTTTGCAGTGGCGTAAGCGCTGCTGATTCCAGGCCATATGGCATCAACAGTGCCGACACCAGGACCATCGGCATTACGAGTATGGAGACGATTGGCATGGCAAGGAGATTGGACATCAATCCCAGCGGTGCGATCCGATGAAAATGCCAAGCGGCGAAAATGCCCGTTGCCAGCCCCGCGACGATACTGGTGAACATCAAGCCAAACAGGTAACCGGCAATCAGCTTTGGTGCGGTCCAGAAGCCGGACTTGTACTCCCTCTGCCCTGCCCGGCTTGAACGCCACTGCGTAAACTGCCAATAGGCGGCAACCAGGGCGCCTGCAGCTGCAAAGGACATTTGAAACCCCGGTTCAAGCAGGCTTTCGGGCGAAACAAGCAGGACCACAATGGCTGCGAGGACAACATTGCGGATCGTGAGTGCCTTGCGATCAAGAAATATTGCGGTGATCATGATGGTCAACATGATCCATGATCTAAATGTCGCAACTGCGCCACCTGACAAAAACAGGTAAAGGGTGGCTGCCGCCAGCCCCCCGGCCGCAGCCCATTTGCGCGTCGGATAATTCAACGTAATCTTGGACGAGAACGCGAAAAGCGCACGGAGCGTCCACAATACGGTAAGTGTGACAAGTGCCATATGCAGTCCGGAAATCGCCAATATGTGAGCTAGGCCAGATTTCCGAAGGCTCTCTTGCGCCGCGATTGGAATTGCCGAGCGATCCCCGATCATCAGGGCAACCGCAATGCCACCTTCCTCCTTTGGCAGGGTCTTGAGGACCCTTCGTGCGATCGCCAGGCGGAGCCTGTTGATGGTAATCGCAACTTCATCTGCTATTGAAAGCCCTATTCCCGAGCCGTTGCCGGGTTTAGGCTTGCCCATGAAAAACCCGGTGCCGCCAAGGCCGTCAAACCAGTTTGTAAATGAAAAATCGAAACCATTTACATGTGCCGGACCTGAGAATCCCTGGATTCGCGCAATCCCCGAAATTTGCTCGCCGGGTTCAAAGGGAACATGTCTGGAGGCAGCCGAAAGGCGAACACAACGCGGCAGGTTATCGGACCCATGACCCTCAATGTGATCAGGGCGGATCAAATAACGCGGACTGCCACGCGAATTCATGTCCCGGCCAATGACGACCCCACCGACTTCGCCGGTAATTTGCCGGGTGACCATCGGCCCGGAAATCATCTGAGTTCGCAACTGGGCAGCGGTCATTCCAAGGAAGAAAATCGCTGTGGCCGTGACCAGCAAATAGGTCGTTCCTCGGGAGTTTATCCGCAAGGCTAGCGCTGCGGACACAAGAAAGCTCAACAGCACAATGGCAAAGATCGGTTCAGCGCCAGCGGAGAAGTACGTCAGAATCCCCAATCCAAGGATAACCGGCGTAAGATTGAAGAGGCTGCCGACATCGCGTTCACGAGCAAGCAATGCAAGGAAATTGTCCTTTGAATCCTGTAACAACCAAACCAGTCGCATTCCGACCGCATTCAATCGACCGGAGGCAAATTCATGTTCCGTAAGGTTTGGGGATTTGGCTGTTCGCAGTTTGCCCGCGACAACAGCGCTGTCAGTCTGGATTTCGTGAATAGCGTTTTGCACGGCAATCGGATTTGCAAACGAACGCAACCCCGCTCGCACCATCAATCGCTTGAATGGTCTTTCCGCCAAAACAAGTCCCCAAATCTGTGATCAGGCTGTCATTCCCTTCCCCCATGGCTTGAAATGACAGGCATTGCTTGCCTGAAACACAATTCATGCTACACCACCGCGCAACTATCTTCCTTAAACCAGATACGGGGCCGGTGCACAAATCCGGACCCAAAGTCCTTCCGGAATTTCACTTATGCAAAACTCCGTCGTAACCAGATTTGCCCCTTCTCCAACCGGTTTCCTCCATATCGGCGGCGCGCGAACTGCCATGTTCAACTGGCTATATGCCAGAAGATACAATGGCAAAATGCTGCTTCGGATCGAGGACACCGACCGGAACCGTTCCACAGATGAGGCGGTGGCCGCAATCCTGGATGGGCTATCCTGGATGGGAATTGACTGGGACGACGAGCCGATATCCCAATTCTCCAGGATTGAGCGGCATCAACAGGTCGCCCATGAATTGGTTGAACGTGGCGAAGCTTATTACTGCTTTGCCACGCCCGAGGAACTGACTGAAATGCGTGAGCTGGCGCGGGCTGAAGGCCGACCCCCAAGATATGATGGACGGTGGCGTGATCGCGATCCTTCCGAAGCGCCGGAAGGTGCCAAGGGCGTGATCCGCATCAAGGCGCCGCAAGAAGGCGAAACAATTGTCGACGACCAGGTTCAGGGCCATGTTGTATTTCCCAATAAGGATCTCGACGATTTTGTTATCTTGCGGTCCGATGGAACGCCCACCTATATGCTTGCCGTTGTCGTCGATGATCATGACATGGGAGTAACCCACATCATTCGGGGCGATGACCATTTGACCAATGCAGCTCGCCAGATACTCATCTACAACGCAATGGATTGGGAAGTACCGGTAATGGCGCATATCCCGCTCATCCATGGCGCCGATGGAGCAAAACTATCCAAGCGCCATGGCGCGTTGGGCGCTGACGCCTATCGTGACATGGGATTTCTACCGGAGGCATTGCGGAACTATCTGGTTCGTCTAGGTTGGGCACATGGCGATGATGAAATCATGTCGACCGAACAAATGACCGAGTGGTTCGGTTTTGACGGCATGAGCAAGGGGGCGGCACGTTTTGATCTGGCAAAATTGCAGGCGCTAAATGGTCACTACATCCGCAATGCCGATGATGCATATCTTGTATCGCGAATGATTGACGTCTTACCGCTTAGAGAGAATGGCAAGGAGATCGTTTCTCGAATTCAAACCGGTCTCGAGAAGCAGTTGGTTGCAGCAATGCCTGGGATCAAGGAACGCGCAAAAACGGTGAATGATCTGATCGACGGCGCAGACTTTCTTTTTGTGCAGCGCCCGTTGCCGATCGATGAAAAAGCCTCCAAATTGCTGGAAGAAGGTTCAGAGCAAATCGCGCGGTTGTTGCCGGCTTTGGACGAATTACCGGAATGGAACGCTGCAAACATTGAAGAGGCAACAAGGCATTATGCGACCGAAGCGGATATCAAGCTTGGCAAGATTGCCCAGCCCCTGCGCGCTGCCCTTACCGGCAAGACGGTATCGCCTCCCATATTCGATGTCATGGAAGTGTTGGGGCGCGATGAGGCGATGGCACGACTGAGTGATCAAACAGGGAGCTAATCATCTATATGGCTGAATACGCAGGTCCGAGCAGGCAGTGAGCACCGTCAACACCAGCTCAATCCTGATGCGCGTCGAATACCTTTCCCGCGGCCCGAAAACACTCAAGGGCTTGCGGCACGCCGCTATAAATTCCCACAACATGGATGATGGCCCGGATTTCTTCCTTGGAAACGCCATTGTTTAACGCCCCCCTGCAATGGGTTTCCCATTCGGTCATTTTGCCGAGCGCGCCGATCATGGCCAGGTTCATCATGGAACGGGTCTTGGGATCGATCACATCATCGCCCCAGCCAAATCCCCAGCACCAGGCTGTCATGGCTTCCTGGAACGGCCTCGTAAATTCATCCGCCGCGGCAAGGTTCTTTTCCACATATTCATTGCCCAAAGTAGCCTTGCGCTGCGCCAAGCCTCTTTCAAACAGATCCTGATCCATTTTTAAATCCAATTCTGATTTTGGTGTTTCCGGTAATGCCGGGCATCATATTTCCCGCATCCAGCCATGCAATGCCTTGATGGAATGTTCCGAATTAACACCACAGGCCGGGTCGATCACCAAAGGTCCTGGGCTGTAACCTCGGCTATTTAGTCCGCGTTGTACCGATTCAACCAGATGGATGTCTTCCTCCACGGTTGTTGAACGGTCCTGGGACGCCAGACGTCTGACAATCTCATTGTCGACACCATCCACGGTAAACCAGCCCCGCCACACCGTTACCTGATCCACATCGGCCGGGCGCCAGTGATAGGTGTTCAACAGATTGCCAGGATAGACCTGGAAGGAAAATCCCGGCCAGAGGAACCAGGAAGAATAATCGCCGGCGTGCTCGTTTGACGCCAGATCGATTTCATAAGACATGCGATCGAGATTTTGGCACTCGGTCGTGTGCCGCAGGCAATATCCTTGAGGCAGGATGTTGTAGGTCTCCGGCTTGATAATACCGGTAGCGAACGTTTGATGATTTATCGGGCAGTGATAGCACTCGGAATAATTTTCGACTGAAACTTTCCAGTTGCAGTTTTCCTCGATCTCGATCCATTCGAGCGGTCTCAGCCGTTCGATCTGCGGGACAAATGCTGCCAATTCCTTGCGAACATTGGGGAACCAGTCGTCCATTGGCTTCGCGTTCTCGTCGAGATTGACAAACAGGAAGCCCAGAAAATTCTCGATGCGGACCGATGAAAGACAGATTTGTTCACGATCCAGACCGGGGACCGATTTGATGTTTGGTCCGGACCGCAACCCCCCGGTCAGTTCATAGGTCCAACTGTGATAGGGACATACAAGCAGACGCGCATTTCCAGCGCCATGAACCAGCTGGTGGGCACGATGCTGACAGACATTGTAGTAGGCCCTGAGCGATCCTTCCCTGTCGCGCAGGCAGATTATGCTTTCGCCTGCTATCTCGACCGTGAAGTAATCACCAGGTTTCTCAAGTTCGGATGAATGTCCGGCAAATTGCCATGTTCTGGCCAGCATCCCCGATTTTTCCAGCTCATAATGCGCCGGGTCAGTATAGTATCGGGCTTCGAGAGAACGGGTCAGCTGGTCGTGTATATTCATCCGCCATCCTTCCACTTGTCCTGATAAAGCCCCATGGCATATCGGCGTGTGTGAAACCGCTCGATGCTCGCAATCACGCTTGGTGATGCATCCGCAATGACAAATGCCAGCAGCGTTTCCAGAAGCGCAATCATCGCCACGGAAGACGGAAAGAACTGCGGTGTTTCTGAATCAATGATGAAGGCGTGATTGCTACCGACAACAATGGGTGAAGCTGGACTGTCAGATATGCCAATGACTGTCAGCCCGAGTTCCCTTGCGACTTCAACGGCCTCGATTACATCCGTGCGGTAGGGTTTGCAGGTCATTGCAACAATGACATCACGATGGTCAGCCCGCGCCAGATCATCGGTCGCTACGGATCCCATTCTTGGTATGGTCCATATCGTATCGATTGCCATATCGGCCAGATAGCTGAAATTGCGCGCGTTTGAATTGTTGACACCGACACCCAACACATAGGTATGACGCGAAGAGACAATTGCGTCGGCAGCGGCTTTCATGGCCTCGGCATCAGTGGCAGCGAAGGTATTCTCGATGTTGGAAATTGCGCACGCTGCCATTTCGGCAAACAGCTCGCCTAATTGCCCTTCCTTGGCGAGCGATTGCAGCCAGCGGGCGCGATCGGGAAAATCCGTACCACGATTGCGAATCGCTTCCCGGAATGGTTCGCGGAAACCCTCATAGCCATCAAAGCCTACCGTCCTGGCCATGCGAACAAAAGTATTGGGCTTCACGCCTGCCGCATCGGCAATCTCGCGTATCGAGCTGACGCCAACATCATTTGGGTTTTCAAGCACATAGCTGGCGGCCTTGCGAAGCTCTGGCGTGAGCTCCTGCAGTTCTGAAGCTAGCTCCTCAAGCACCCTTTTTGGCGGTCTTGAATCAGTTTTTGGTACATTCATATTATTCATAATTGACGAGCGTACATTTGTTCGATTACGGTGTCCATCGAAAAATGGAGGTCCATGGAGACGCGATGTGACCGAGCAAAAAAATTCAAAACTGCCCTCATCAGCCCGGGTCGTCATTGTCGGCGGCGGTATCATGGGTTGCGGGCTGGCATATCACCTGGCGCATGAAGGGTGTTCAGACGTGGTTCTGCTGGAGAAAGCCGAACTGACATCTGGTTCCACTTGGCATGCGGCCGGTCAGATCACGCATTCCACATCCAGCTTTGGCCTCGGCAAATGCGTTGGCTACAATATTGATCTCTATTCGGGAAAGCTCGAAGAAGAGACCGGGCAGTCAGTGACCTGGCATGGTTGCGGTTCGTTTCGTCTGGCTTACAGCGAGGACGAAATGGACTGGCTCCGGCATACGATGAGTGTCGGTCGTGCATTGCAGTTTCCGATGGAGCTTGTCGGCACGGACCGCATCCGGGAACTGCATCCTTTTTATAACCTGGATGGCGTGTTGGGTGCCCTTCATACTCCAGATGACGGGCACGTCGATCCATCCGGTGTTACTCAGGCGCTAGCAATTGGCGCCAGGAATCTGGGCGTCAGGATCATCCGCCGCTGCCGGGCAACAAACATCAAAAAGCTTTCCGATGGCAGTTGGAAAGTTGAAACCGAACTGGGCGATATCACCTGTGAACACGTCGTCAACGCTGGTGGCACTTATGCCCGGCAGATGGGCGAATGGAGCGGGTTGCAACTTCCCATGACGTCAATGACACACCATTACGTCGTCACAGACACGGTTCCGGAATTTGAGGACCTTTCACAGGAACTGCCTGTTATACGGGATGACAAGATGGTCTCCGGTTATATTCGCATGGAGCAGAAATCAGGGCTGATCGGAATCTACGAAAAGGAAAATCCAAACACCGTCTGGGAAAATCATTGCCCTTGGGAAGCCGAAAACGAGCTGTTCGAGGCAGATTATGACCGGATAATGCCGTGGTTGGAAAATGCCATGGACCGGATGCCGGTTTTTGCCGAACTGGGTATCCGGCGGGAAGTGCATGGCGCGATCTCGCATCCGCCCGATGGCAACCCCCTCATTGGTCTGGCACCCGGTGAAAGGAACTACTGGTGTTGCTGCGGAACCCAGATCGGAATTGGCTGGGGCCCGGGTTTGACCCGCGAACTGGCGCGCTGGATCGTCCACGGATCGGCAGACATTTCAATGCGCGAGTTCGACCCACGCCGTTTCGGCCCCTATGCCAACAAGGACTGGCAAGTCATAAAGGCAAAAGAAGACTATTGTCTGCGTCATGAAATTCCTTTCCCGCACTTCAACCGGCTGGCGGGACGACCGATCAAGCCCAGCCCGCTCTATGAACGGCTCAAGGAAAAAGGCGCGGTCTTCGAGGAAGTCTACGGCCATGAGCGACCGAGATGGTTTGCCCGCGGCGGATTGGAGGCACAAGACTACTATTCGTTTCAACGATCCGCTTGGCACAATGTGGTCGGTGAAGAGGTCAAGGCCGTCCGCGAATCTGCCGGCATCATGGACATCTCTGCATTCACAAAAATCGAGCTATCCGGGCCAGAAGCAGAATCGGGTCTTGATCGCCTGATTGCGAACCGGCTGCCTAAGAAGGTCGGAGGCATCGCCCTTACCCACATGCTCAACCGGCGCGGTCGCATCGAATTGGAGCTCACAGTCGTCAGGCTGGCCGAGGATCGGTTCTACCTAGTCTGCGCCGCATTTTTTGAACAGCGGCTTCTGGATCATCTGAACCAAAATCTGGTTGGCAAAGATGTTTCAATTCGCAATCTTTCCGGTGAATGGGGTGCCATGACACTGAACGGTCCACAGGCGCGCGAAATCCTCCAACCGAATACGTCAGCCATGCTCGACAACGCTTCTTTCCGGTGGTTGACGGCTCAGGAGATCGAAGTCGCGGGGAAAAAACTTTGGGCGTTTCGAATGTCCTATGCCGGTGAATTGGGATGGGAATTCCATGTTCCTCGGGAGGATATGCTTACCGTTTATGACGCCCTGTGGAAGACGGGTTTGCCGCTTGGCCTGGCAGATTACGGATCTTTCACCATGAATGCCCTTCGCTTGGAGAAAGGCTTCAAAGGGGCCGGAGAACTGACGAACGAGGTCACCCTTCCCGAAGCGGATGTGATGCGCTTTGTGAAGCTCGACAAGGGCGAATTTCTAGGCAAGCAGGAAACAGAAGCAAGCGCCGAAGGCCCCCTGCCCTGGGTCTGTGTCTATCTGGAGATTGAACCGGATGGTCAATCAGACGGTCACGGTGGCGAGGCCGTTTTGATGAACGGCCAGGTTGTCGGTGCGACGAGCTCAATCGCTTATGGCTATACGATCGGCAAGATCCTCGCCTTTGCCTATGTGAAGCCCGAGGCTGCGAAACCTGATCAGGAACTTGAAGTCGTCATTATGAAAAAGGCTAGAAAAGCCAGAGTTCTTGACGCTCCAGCCTATGATCCAGATAGCCTTCTACCGCGCACGGATGCGGCAGTGGGGATGGCAGCGGAATGACCAACCTGCCCGAACTGCAAATCTCAGGCTTGACCCTGTGGCGGGTGCCGCTTACCAGCC
>JBCCEP010000067.1:0-13309 GCA_039030215.1 Pseudomonadota bacterium | reverse complement strand
GGGGTTGTGATACCAGCTTTCGCGGACCCCAAGTCCGATGCCCAGGCGGTCGTTGATCGTTGGGCCAGCGAAGTCACCGAGTGGGATGGTCCGACAAGCGGTCCTAAAGCCGCCGAAGGAAAAACCATCGTCGTTCTCGCCGGCGACATGAAAAATGGCGGTATCCTTGGCGCCACGAAAGGTGTCGAGGAAGCAGCCGAGGTCATTGGCTGGGACGTGCGAGTCATCGACGGGGCCGGTTCAGTACAAAATCGTACCGCAGCATTTGGTCAGGCCCTGGCCCTTTCACCAGATGGAATAATAATCAACGGGTTTAATGCTGAAGAACAAGCCGTCGGCATTCAACAGGCCCAGGAGGCAGGAATTCCTCTGGTCAGCTGGCACGCCAGCCCGAAGGTTGGGCCTGACGATGATTTTGGTATTTTCGCCAATGTTACGACTGATGCGATGGAAGTTTCTGCCGCAGCCGCCAACTGGGCCTACCTTGATGCTGGTGGAAAGCCGGGGGTGATAATTTTTACTGATAGCTGTTGTGCGATCGCATTGGCTAAAGCTGACCGCATCAAGGAAACGATTGAGAAGCTTGGCGGGACGGTACTCGAATATGTCGACACCCCGATTGCCGACACATCCAATCGGATGCCGACCCTGACCACCGCTTTGCTGCAGAAATATGGAGATGCCTGGACCCACAGCCTGGCCATCAATGACATCTATTTCGATTTCATGGGTCCGAGCCTGGCCGCAGCCGGCATCAAGGGAGATGGTAAACCTCGGCAAGTTGCCGCTGGGGACGGCTCCGAAAGCGCCTATCAACGTATTCGCACCGATCAATATCAGGTCGTGACCGTTGCGGAGCCGTTGAATCTCCAAGGTTGGCAATTGGTCGACGAGCTCAATCGCGCCATGCAGGGCGAACCATGGTCGGGCTATACCTCACCCCTTCATGTCGTCACAAAGGAAAACATCGAATCCGATGGTGGCGACAAAAACCTGTTTGATCCGGGCAATGGCTATCGCGACGAATACACCAAGATCTGGGGCAAAATGTAGTTTTATCTCTCCTTCCTGAGGCCAACTTGAGGCGCCGTGAAAACGGCGCCTTCTTTTTTGAACCGTGCGGAGACAGGGTCAATTTCCGATAAGGCTTATGGAAATCACAAAAACTGGACCTATGATTTTTGAGAACTGAGCTTGCGGGCCAGTAAGAACAAATGCATAAATTCAGCCACATCTTGTGTTCCGTAGGATACTTCCAGACATGGCTTCACATAATTTGGAGACATCCCCATATGTTTCCGACGAAGTACGCCAAACGACCTGTTACATGTGTGCCTGCCGCTGTGGCATAAATGTTCATCTGCGCACCGGCAGTGATGGCAGTCCCAAGGTCCGATATATCGAGGGTAACCGCGACCATCCGATAAATCGGGGCGTGCTCTGCGCAAAGGGTTCTGCGGGTATCATGCAGCACTACTCGCCGGCAAGATTGTCCAAACCCCTGCTTCGTACCGGTGATCGTGGCTCGGGCCAGTTCAAGCAAATCGAGTGGGACGAGGCACTCGATCTTGCTACTGAATGGTTATCGAAAGTCCGCAAGCAAGACCCGAGGAAACTGGCCTTCTTTACGGGGCGCGACCAGAGCCAATCCCTGACCGGCTGGTGGGCCCAGCAATATGGCACGCCCAACTTTGCGGCACATGGCGGTTTTTGTTCGGTCAATATGGCGACAGCCGGGATTTATACATTCGGCGGCGCCTTTTGGGAATTTGGTTCGGCCGACTGGGAACGGACGGAAATGTTCATGATCTTCGGCGTGGCAGAGGATCATGATTCCAACCCTATCAAGCTTGGCATTTCCAAACTCAAATCCCGTGGCGTGAAAGTTGTCGCAGTCAACCCGGTAAGGACCGGATACAACGCGGTTGCTGACGAATGGGTTGGCATCACTCCTGGAACCGACGGGCTGTTTGTCCTGTCAATCATCCATGAACTGCTTGGTGCCGGCAAGGCCGATCTCGACTACCTGATACGTTACACAAATGCGCCCTGGCTGGTGATTGATAACCCCGGTGAAGCAAACCACGGACTTATCGCGCGGAACAAGGCCGGCAAACCGCTGGTAATCAACCGCGCAACGGGTAAGGCCGTTGCCTATGATGGCAAAGGAATAAAGCCCAACCTCAAGGGCCGAATTAAAGTAGATGGGGTCGAAGCAGTTCCGGTATTTGAACTGCTCGCTAGAAAATACACCAGCGCGGAGTATTCTCCCGAAGAAACCGCAGAAATAACGGGCGTGCCCGCCGAACAGACCAGGCGCATCGCACAGGAACTTGCCCATGCCGCTTTTGAGCGCGAGATCGTTATTGAGCAACCCTGGACTGACATGAAGGGTGAGCGGCATGAAAAGATGATCGGTCGACCTGTGTCCTTTCATGCCATGCGGGGGATATCCGCGCACTCGAACGGATTTCAGACCTGCAGAACAATCCATCTCCTGCAAATATTGCTCGGTTCGATTGATTGCCCAGGTGGCTTCCGATTCAAACCACCCTACCCCCGCCCGGTCGAAGGTCAGCCCAAACCACATGCAGGCGCAAGGCCTGGCGAACCGCTTCCTGGACCGCATCTGGGATTCCCACGCGGACCTGAAGATCTTCTGCTCGATGACGATGGCATTTCTCCAAAACGTATCGACAAGGCGTTCTCATGGGATGCGCCGCTCGCAGCACATGGGCTGATGCACATGGTCATTTCAAACGCAGCGGCAAAAGACCCCTTCGGTGTCGACGTCCTGTTCATGTATATGGCCAACATGTCGTGGAACTCGTCCATGAATTCGGGAAGCGTCATGGACATGTTGACGGCCAAGGATGATGACGGCGAATATGTCATCCCTAAGATCATCTACAGCGACGCTTACTCCTCGGAGATGGTCGCTTTTGCTGACCTAATATTGCCGGACACCACCTACCTGGAACGCCATGATGCCATTTCTCTGCTGGATCGTCCGATCAGCGAGCCGGAAGCCGCCTGTGACGCCATTCGTTGGCCGGTACTCGAACCGGACCGGGACGTACGTGGCTTCCAATCCGTTTTGCTGGACCTTGGGGCACGCCTGAAACTTCCGGGAATGACGAACGAAGACGGAAGCGCAAAATACTCCGACTACGCCGACTATATCGTACACCATCAAAGAAAACCCGGCATTGGACCGCTTTCCGGCTGGCGCGGAAAAAACGGCACCGAAACCGGTCGCGGCGAGCCAAACGACGATCAACTTGACAAATATATTGCCAATGGTGGCTTTCACATTGAAGAGGTTCCGCACGAGGCGAGATATTTCAAACATGCCAATGCCGCCTGGCAGGACTTCGCCGTCAAGATGGGCTTCCAGGATTCACCCATTGAGAATGTCTTCCAGCTTTATCTCGAACCGCTTCGCAAGTTCCAGCTCTGCGCCGAGGGCAAGGCAAAACCTCAGCCACCTGCCAGCCATCGCCACCGGATATTGACCTGTTTCGATCCGCTTCCAAGCTGGTATGCACCATTCGAAGGTGCAGGCATTTCAACGGCTGAATTCCCGCACCACGCAATCACACAACGACCGGCCGCCATGTACCATTCCTGGGGATCGCAAAATGCCTGGCTTCGCCAAATCCATGGCGAGAACACCATGTATATTCCTGCCGAGATTTGTGACGAGGCAGGAATTGAAGACGGCGACTGGGCCTGGATTACTTCCTATCATGGAAAAATCAAGGTTCCGGTCACCCGGATGAACGCCGTAAATCCAAAGACGTTGTGGACCTGGAATGCAATCGGCAAGCGCAAGGGCGCATGGGCGCTCGATGACAACGCACCAGAGACCAAACACGGATTCCTGCTCAACCATCTGATCCACGAATTACTGCCACCCAAGGGTGACGGATTGCGCTGGTCAAATTCCGATCCGATCACCGGCCAGGCAGCTTGGTTTGATCTGCGGGTGCGCGTGGAGAAGGCAGAACCCGGACACGAGATCAGCGAACCCCAATTCGCGCCACAAAAATCACCGGTCGCGCCCGCACCAGATATCGTCGATTATGGCAAGGAGTGGACCGAATGACCTCCCTGCCCGCCTCCACTGAAAAGAAACTTGGCCTGGTGATTGATCTCGATATTTGTGTCGGTTGCCATGCCTGTGTGGTCAATTGCAAGGAGTGGAATACTGGAGGTTATGGCGCGCCGCTCGGCGATATCGACGCCTATGGCTCCAATCCTTCCGGCGCTTGGCTCAACCGGATTCACACGTTTGAAATTACGCCGGATGACGCCCCCGCACAGATCGTGCATTTCCCCAAATCATGCCTGCATTGTGATGATGCGCCTTGCGTGACGGTTTGCCCGACCGGCGCAAGTTACAAACGCTCGGAAGACGGCATCGTCCTGGTTGATGAAGACATGTGCATCGGTTGCGGACTATGCGCCTGGGCCTGCCCCTATGGCGCACGGGAAATGGACCCGGTCGAGAATGTCATGAAAAAATGCACATTGTGCGTAGATCGGATTTACAACGAAAACCTCGAGGAAATTGACCGCGTTCCAGCCTGTGTCAGAACATGTCCGGCGGAAGCCCGGCATTTCGGTGACTTCTCCGACCCGGAATCGAACGTATCCAAGATGGTCATGGATCGGGGCGGAATAGACCTGATGCCGGAAATGGAAACAAGCCCGGTCAACAAATACCTACCGCCTCGTCCAAAGTCAGTGCCGCGAACGACCGAACACCAGGAGACCGACTGCAAATCGGACCCTGCACCTGTTCCGGGCAGTTTTCTGAATTGGGTCGACCAAATGCTGGAGAAGCTCTGAACATGCATCCAGCGATTTCGGTTATTTTCTTTACAGTATCATCTGGCGCCGGTTTTGGATTGATATTCATGATTGGGCTTGGCGTTCAATTACCCGAAAGCGGATTGCCCGCCTTCCTCGTCAGTCTGCTAGCCGGAGGCCTTGCAGTATTCGGCCTGATTTCCTCAACATTTCACCTGGGTCATCCGGAGCGTGCATGGCGCGCATTTTCCCAATGGCAGTCCTCCTGGCTCTCGCGCGAAGGTGTATTGGCCGTGGCCACGCTTGCGGCATTTGCAATCTATGCGTTGCTTTGGACATTTACCGGGAGCCGCATTGCCGGGTTGGGATATCTCATCAGCCTGTTGGCAGCAGCGACCGTATTCGCGACCGCCATGATTTACGCCCAGCTGAAGACCGTGCCCAATTGGCATGTATGGCTGACGCCGGCAGTCTATCTGGCATTTTCGTTTGTATCCGGCTTGATATTGGTTGGAGTGCTTAATGTTGACAGCCGGATCCTCGGTATTCCGGTCCCCTGGATTGTATTCTTCTGCCTCTTGGGTGCCTGGGCACTGAAAGTTGCATGGTGGAAGCGCGCAGACCAAATTGGTTTTTCAGAAACAGGCAGCGATACTGGTACCGCAACAGGACTAGGTTCCTTGGGGAAAGTAAGCCTGTTGGAGCGACCGCATTCTGGAGAGAACTACCTTACCCGTGAAATGGTTCACAAAATCGGACGGAAACACGCGATGAAGCTAAGAGTGATTGCATTCATTTCCGGTTGCGGAATTCCGATGCTCCTCAGCGCTATAGCGGCACTATCCCCTGCCGGCGCATTGCCAATGGCTTTAGCGGTCCTGTCACTGGCAATTGGTCTGTTTACCGAACGCTGGCTGTTTTTTGCAGAGGCAAAACACGCAGTGTCGCTTTACTACTGAACAGCATGTTCCGCCCGGCAAATTGCTTGTCAGGCCGCGGTCGATTCATCCGCTGATTTCCTGCCAAGATAGCTCTCCAGCTTGTTCTTTAACTCGGCCACCGAGACCGGCTTGGAGACATAATCATCCATGCCTGCTGCAATGCACTTTTCCTGATCCCCCTTCAGCGCATGCGCCGTCACCCCAATGATCGGCGTGGAGCATTCTGCCTTTGCTTCATATTCGCGAATGACGCCTGTCGCCTCCATGCCGTTCATTTCCGGCATGGAAATATCCATCAGGATCAGGCGTGGCTTCTTCTGCTTGACCGCTTCCACAGCAAGTTTGCCATTTTCAACAATCTCGTAACTGTAACCCATTTCATCGAGAATATTACTCATCAGGATCTGATTTACCGAATTGTCTTCCGCAACAAGGATGTCGAGCTCGGCGCTTTCAGACGGAACGCTTTGCGCAGTTTCCAGATTGGGAAGCACATTGCCAGCCTTTGCATTTGCAGTATTGGTCAGAGCCTGCATCCTGGGCGATTTCGCCTTAGGTTCGTTCATCACCTTCATGTTCACGTCCCGCCCCGAACGCGCACGTGACACGACATCAATAATTGTCTCCAGCAACAGCGATGAACGCGCAGGTTTTGGCAATGAAGCACTGATTCCGAGACGAGCGAGTTCATGTCCAATGCTTCCGGTATCAACCGAGGTCAGGACCAGGACCGGCAAGTTACGAAGTACGTCGTCAGTACGGATTTCCTCCAACACCTGCTGACCGTTCATGTTCGGCATCTGATAATCCAAGATCAGCAAATCGGGTAACAACCCGTGTTCTGCTGCCTTCCGCAGGAAGTAGAGGCCCAATTCACCGGACTCTAGCTCGGCATGTTCAAACTTCCAGGCCTCAAGCTGCTCCGACAGGATGCATCGGTTGACAATGTTATCATCAATCACTGCTATCCTGGCGCCGGTAACGTCAGCAGGCACCTTGATATCGTTATGGTCTTCATCACTGATCGGAAGTGAAATCTCGAACCAGAACGTGGAACCTTTGCCTTCTTCGCTCTCGGCACCAACTTGTCCGCCCATCAACTCGATCAGCGATTTCGAAATCGAAAGCCCGAGCCCGGTGCCTTCATGCCGGCGCGTGGCTGAAGCATCAACCTGCGAGAACTTGTCAAAAACACTGGCAAGATTGTCGTCGGGAATTCCTGTACCCGTATCCTCAATTCGGACTGACAACTTGCATTGATTGGTTTCTACCTCCGTCGCGCCATTCACGTGCACGCAGACATGACCCACATCGGTGAATTTGACTGCATTGCCGACCATGTTCGTCAGCACCTGGCGAATCCTTCCGGCATCACCGATCAGCATTTTCGGCATTTCATGATCAAATCGAACAACCAGTTCGATGTCTTTTTCAGCCGCGCGGGAAGATACCAACGTGGCAACATCTTCAATCGCCTCGGCCAGATTGAAACTTTCATTCATCAGTTCCAATTGACCTGCCGTTATCTTCGAGAAGTCGAGAATATCATTAATGACGACCAAAAGCGCAGCACCCGACTTGGCAATGACATTGGCAAACATCTTCTGCTTGCTGTCCATCTCCGTTTCCTGAAGCAATTCAGCCATGCCCATAATGCCGTTCATCGGCGTGCGTATTTCATGACTCATATTTGCAAGAAACTCGGATTTTGACCGTTCAGCAGCTTCTGCAAGCTGCTTTGCCTGCTCAAGATCGCGTTCACGGCGCTTGATATCGGTCATGTCCTTGGTGATGCCCAACAGCCACCTGCGCCCCTTGGCATCTTCAAGTCGGGTCCGGACAGTATCGATAATCAGTTCCCTGCCGTCCTTGCTCTTGATTGTCTCGGTATCCTTGATCGTCTCGCCCGTGGAAATGACCTGACCGTCCACCTTCATCAACTGGCGGGAGAGTTCATTTGGAAACAGATCACGATCCGTCTTGTTCAAGACATCGGCTCGCGGCCTTTGGAACAAGTCTTCGTTCGCCTTGTTGACAAATACATGCCGGCATTCGGCATCCTTGATGAAGACGGCTATCGGCAACTCATCCAATATGTCGGTGATGATGCTCGCCAACGGCGCATCTTCAATCTTCTTGCTGAAATGTGATTCAACAGTTCTCACCAATTCGGCAAGAGTTACCTCGCGGCTCGGCAAAGCCTTATCCTGATCAACAGGATTTGCACGGCCATTAGTAGTATCGGAATGGTTCATATCACTCGCCCCCAAACGAGAAAATAATCACCGTCAGGAGAACATGATATTGTTAACGACCTCTAAAAGAGAAAATTTTGTTGCGTGTTCAACGACTGATCCGAGGAATGACGAAGGATATCAATCGTCATTTGCAGCCTCTGGTTCGATTCCGATTTCTTCGAGAATCTCGTTAGTGTGTTGACCGATTGCCGGTGAACTGCGCTCAAGATCCAGTTCCGACTTGCCCATGGTAATCGGCGTGCGAAGCGCCGGAATTCCTTCCGGTGAGATTTTCATGCCGCGGAAATTGAACTGCGGGTCATCAAATACTTGATCGACACTGTTGATCGGTCCGGCGGGAACCACAGCCTGTTCCAGTTCAGCCAGCAACTCGTCACGATCGCGCGCTTTGGTTTCTGCCTCGATCAGCGCGGTGATTTCAGCCCTGTTTGCAAGCCTGGCCTGATTGCTTGAATACCGGAAATCACCCGGCAGACTCTCTAATCCCAGGACGTCACAAAGCCTTTTGAACTGCCCGTCATTACCAACGGCGATGACGATGTGTCCGTTTGCGGTTTCAAACACCTGGTAGGGAACAATATTTGGATGGGTGTTCCCCATGCGCTTTGGCGCTTTTCCGCTCACCAGAAAATTCTGTGCCTGGTTTGCCAGCACGCCGGTCATGCAATCAAACAATGCCATGTCGATGTGCTGGCCTTCTCCAGTGGATTCGCGTTGTCGCAGCGCGGCCTGGATGGCGATTACGCTGTAAAGCGCTGAAAAGATATCTGCAAACGCGGTACCCATTTTCTGGGGCTCGCCATCGGCCTCCCCGGTGAGATCCATGATTCCGGACATGCCCTGCACGATGAAATCATAGCCGGCCCGGGCCGCATATGGGCCATCCTGTCCAAATCCGGTGATCGAACAATAGATCAGCCGCGGGTTCAAAATGGAAAGACGCGCGTAATCAAGACCGTATTTTGCCAGCCCGCCTACCTTGAAATTTTCAATCAACACGTCAGACAACGAGGCCAGCCTGCGCACGATTTCCTGGCCGCGCTTCGTCGTCAGATCAGCGACTATGGATCGCTTACCACGATTGCAACTGTGAAAATAGGCAGCCGATCTGTCGTCGCCCTTATCCACAAAGGGCGGGCCCCATTGTCTCGTTTCATCGCCTGAGGCTCTCTCGACCTTGATGACATCGGCACCCAGATCGGCCAGCGTCTGCCCTGCCCAGGGCCCCGCAAGAACCCGGGCGAGTTCAAGGACCCGAACGCCGGCGAGTGGTTTTTGCATTTTTCTTCCCTTAGTGTTTCCGCTGGCGGCACTGCCACCCCTTGTCATTATGCCGTATTTACAAGGAAAACTGTATTCACTTCAATCAGATAGCGCGAATGTCAATTTGGGAACAGTCACATTTGCTTTCCCGCGGGAAGTTGACACGCATAAATATCCAGCTAGATCACATTTTGAAATCTGATGTGGGTTGCGCCCGGCAACACCAAACGTTCGAACCGTAAATTGAAGGCAGGTAAATGATTGATCCGACAAATTTGAAACGGTTTACCGGAATTCCCATTGGCATTGAAGCCGACGGAGAGCGAACTGAACGTGACGCCATGGGCGAGCTTTCTGTTCCGGCCCACAAATATTACGGCGCCCAGACCGCCCGCTCCCTGAATTTCTTTTCGGTTGGTGAAGACCGCATGCCGATGGCGGTTTACCATGCCTATGGCATCATCAAGGAGGCGGCGGCAATCGTGCATTTGTCGAACGGCAGCCTCGATCCCGAAATAGCTAGCGCAATCGTTCATGCCGCACGAGAAGTAGCCTCGGGAGCGCTTGATGATCATTTCCCGTTATTTATCTGGCAAACCGGATCGGGCACCCAAACTAATATGAATGTCAATGAAGTGATCGCCAATCGCGCCAATCAGTTATTGGATAGTGAAATCGGTTCGAAAAATCCGGTCCACCCGAATGACCACGTCAATCTTGGACAATCCTCAAACGACAGTTTTCCAACCGCAATGCATATTTCGGCACTGCTCGCTATCGACAAGCTGGTTGTCCCTGCACTGGAAAATCTGGTCGCTGCAATCGAAAAAAAGATAGAACAGTGGAGCGACGTGACAAAGATTGGTCGGACCCACCTCCAGGATGCCGTACCACTTTCGCTCGGTCAGGAATGGTCCGGATATGCCGCCCAGATTCGTTACGCAATTTACGATCTGACGGCCTGCCGGGAAGGATTATTGGAACTCGCTGCCGGGGGAACGGCTGTCGGTACCGGCCTGAATGCCCCGAATGGGTTTTCTGATCAAATTGCCGAGGCTATTGCCGAAATTTCCGGGAAACCGTTTGTGACAGCGCCAAACAAGTTCGAAGCGCAATCCTCGCTTACTGCGATGGTCCGCGCAATGGCCGCTTTGCGCGGCGTGGCCATGTCCTTGTTTCAAATTGCCAATAATATACGGTTTCTGGCTTCCGGACCTCGATGCGGTATAGGCGAACTGGCGTTGCCGGAGAATGAACCCGGTTCATCCATCATGCCTGGAAAGGTCAATCCGACCCAATGTGAGTCACTGATGCAAATCTGCGCCCAGATCTTCGGTCTTGATGCTGCCGTCGCCTTTGCCGGCTCACAGGGTAATTTCCAGCTAAACACCATGCGCCCGATGGTAATCGCAAATTTCCTGAATGCATCGAGAATTCTCGCGGACGGCGTAGAGAACTTCAACAAATTCTCGATAGACGGGACACATCCCGATGCAGAACGGATCGCAGATCTGCTTGATCGCTCGCTGATGCTCGTGACAGCACTCACACCGGTAATCGGCTATGACAAGTCAGCCGAAATCGCCCACAAGGCAAGTGAGGAAGGAACCACGCTGAAGGAGGCGGCAACTTCCCTTGGCTACATTGACGCTGAAACTTTCGACAAGGTTATCGATCCGGCGAAAATGATTGGTCAGGGATTCAAGGGCGCCTGAGATTGCCACTTCCAATTCATCAATGCTGGAGGACGAGAGAATACCCGGCAGCGGTTGCCAATTTCCATAATTTCATGATTGTATGAGTTTTCAAGGCCCGGAAAGCCATACCTCCAGGGGACGAATGGACAGTCTTACAATTTCTGATACGCAAAATAACAATAAGAACGCGAACATGTCCGGCGTGCCCGTCATCGAGTTGCGTGACATTCACAAGAGTTACGGCACGCTCGAAGTAATAAAGGGTGTCGACCTTGCGGCGCGGAGCGGTGATGTCATTGCGTTGATCGGTTCATCCGGCTCCGGGAAAAGTACCCTGCTCCGCTGCACAAATTTGCTCGAGATACCCCAGCAGGGCGACATACTGATCGATGGCGAGGCTGTGCGTTGGAAAGCACATCACGACGAGCGCCAACCAGCAGATCCCGCTCAGGTCCGGCGGATCAGAACCAATCTTTCCATGGTCTTCCAGCAGTTCAATCTCTGGGGTCATCTGACCATTTTGCAGAATGTGATCGAGGCACCCGTAACGGTCTTGGGCAGAGACCCGGCAGAAGCCGCAAGATTTGGTCAGTCGCTGTTGGAAAAAGTTGGGATCGGCGACAAGTCCAACAATTATCCGTCCCAGCTTTCAGGCGGTCAGCAACAACGCGCCGCCATCGCGCGCGCACTGGCCATGGAACCGGAGGCAATGCTTTTTGACGAACCGACAAGCGCGCTTGATCCCGAACTGCAGGGCGAAGTGGTGCAGGTGATCAAGGATCTGGCAATTGATGGCCGTACCATGATCATCGTTACCCATGACATGAAAATGGCCGCTGATGTTGCAAATCATGTAATCTTTCTGCATCAGGGCGTAATCGAGGAAGAAGGGTCTCCGGACCAACTGTTCAAAAAACCCAAATCAACAAGGCTCCGTCAATTCCTGAGTTCGACGGGCGCTTAGTAAAAAGAGGGAGTATCAGGATGAAGTCACTTATAATTGGCGTCGTTGCAGCCGCCTTTACAGCTACAGTCGCATTTGCCGATAGCCATGCAGTCCGCATGGGCACCGAAGGCGCCTATGAGCCCTACAACTTTATCAACGACAAGGGCGAAGTGGATGGTTATGAGCGGGAGCTGGGCGACAAGCTTTGCGAAATTGCCGGCTATTCCTGCACCTGGGTGAAAAATGATTGGGATTCGATAATTCCAAACCTGACCTCCGGCAATTATGACACGATCATGGCCGGGATGAGCATCACCGATGAGCGCAAGGAAAAAATCAACTTTACCGAAGCCTATTTCCCGCCTGATCCAAGTGCCTATGTCAGCCTTGCTGGCGCAGATGCAGAGGTGATCAACGGAAACGTGGCCGCGCAGACAAACACGATCCAGGCTGGACATGTCTCAAATTCAGGCGCCACGCTCGTCGAATATGCAACACCCGATGAGACCATAGCAGCCGTTAGAAATGGCGAGGCCGATGCCGTGATGGCCGACAAGGCCTATCTGAGGAAGTTGGTTGAGGAGTCCGGCGGCGAACTGGAATTCGTCGGTGAAGACGTAATGCTCGGCACCGGTATCGGCATGGGTATTCGTAAGTCTGACGAGGAAATGCTGGCCAAGTTCAATGCGGCAATTCAACAGCTCAAGTCAGATGGTACAATCAACACGTTGATCGAGAAATGGTTTGAGATGAAAGGTCCCTATTGATCTTATACTCTCAACTTGAAATGGAATGGGTGGCGCGAGCCGCCCATTCCTCCCGGTTTTAATGTTTGAATTCTGCGCTGATCCGAAGGCGATCGACGGCCTCAAATGGATGGCCTGTTATCTGACAACGCCTAAACATCAGCAATTCTATTTTTCCTTCCTGATTGTCCTGGCATTGATTGCCGGAACGGCACCTCTGGTAATGCTGCTCGGCTTCTGCGGCGCATTCATGCGACGCTCTGCGATCCTGCCGGTCAAGTGGCTGGGCCATATCTATACCTCCATGGTTCGCGGCGTCCCGGACATCGTATTCTTCCTGTTTGTACCGATCGCCATGGACCAGGCATTCGAATACACACGGCACCGAATTTTATGTCCCGAGGTCACCGAGCCGGTCTATCGGGGCAATGATTTTGTCGTCTGTACGGCTGCAAAACTGCCGCTGAGTTCTTCTCCGCAATGGGTTCACGAAACCTATGGCTTTATCCTGGCAATGATCGCATTTGCGGTTGTCTTCGGCGCTTTTGCAGCCAATACGATTGACGGCGCGCTTAGGGCAGTACCCAAAGCCCAACTTGAAACCGCACGTGCTTACGGCATGAGCGAACGCCAGACATTCTGG
>JBCCEP010000066.1:0-13578 GCA_039030215.1 Pseudomonadota bacterium | reverse complement strand
CTTTGGTGACAGACCTTCATTGTCCGATCTCTGCCTCATACCGCAACTCTATAACGCACATAGATGGAATTTTGATCTTTCCGCTTTCTCGCGCCTGACCCAAATCGAAGCCCGCTGCCTTGAACTACCCGCCTTTGATGCTGCACGACCGGAAAACCAACCGGATGCGACAGACGGCTGAATCTCATTACTCTCGTCAGTTACAATTTGAAGTGGCTGGGATAGCTATATTCCGCGTCAAACCGCGGTACATTCTTGCCAACTGGCTCAACTGATTTTGCAAGTTCAAAAGTTTTTTGACGAAGAAATCTCAGCAATTCCTGACGATCATCATAACTGCGAATCTCTTCCGGTCCTATCGGTTCACCAACGCCAATCTCAAAATCGGATTTTATCCGGCGTGCAGTTTCGAAGAAATAAAGTGCCAAGCGCAGCGTGTAACTTACATGGCTTGCAATCTGGAAAATTCTTGAATTTTGTCCACCAAAATATACCGGAACGATCACGGTTTCCGAACAACGCGCTAGTTTTGCGGTGAACGGATGCCAAATCGGATCAACCGCTGGACCCTTCAATGGGTTGACACTTGCTGCTACTCCGCCACCCGGAAATATCCCGATTGCTCCGCCATCCTTCAAATGGTGAAGCGCGGATCTGCGCGATTGTACATTTGTTTCCAGGGCTTTTTTGTTGCCGGAAAAATCGATCGGCAAGAGTGATTTTTCGGTTTCAGGTACCTGGCACAAGACATGGTTGGCCAACACCTTGATGTCTGGTCTGACTTGCTCGGCTAACCAGGTAAGCGCAATGCCATCGATGACACCATAGGGATGATTTGCAACAAACAGAACTGGCCCCGACTTCGGAATTAGCGCCAAACGTGATTGGTTCATTTTGACATTCAGTTGCAGGCTATCGATCGCCGCCTGGAAAAAATCACGCCCATCGGCGTCGTCAATCGCATAATTCAGGTAGAGCTTTTTCAGCCTGGGCTGACCGCCAAGTGCTTCGATGGTTCTGATAAACGCCCGGCGGGGAATGGAATAGGTCGGGCTTGAATAGGTAAAGTCAATCATCTGTTCCTGGATCGAATCGTTTCGCATCACCAAAACCCTTCAACTGTGACCCGCCTAACAACCATCAATGTCATTCTGATAAAGGATTTATTTCAAACTGATGACACCTCCAGGCGCACGATGAACAAATTGTTATGCCTTTCAAACAGCTTTTTCGTTTGTCCAGCCATCCGCTGTTGACTGATACCAAAGTATCTCGTCATCAAGCTGGAAATCTATGGAATGAACTATGACAGACTCGTCACCAATCAGGCAGACATTGTAGGTTGCCGGGCTGGGCGCAACTCCCAGCGAATCAGAATCTGAAAAGTCCGGCACGCAAGGGTGATTGGTGGATCGCGGTGCCGACATCGGTATGCCGCATACGCTGCCGGACAGGACATAGTGACAATGTCCGAAGAACAGATGCCGGACGGTACGATTATACCGCATCAATATCTGGCGGAACCCTTCACCTTCCATCAACCCGATAATGTCGGAGTTCTTGACCCCGACATCAATCGGTTGGTGATGCATGAACAAATAAACCGGAACGCCGAGCTTTTCGGCTTCCTGCAGGTTCTCTTCCAGCCAGCTTTGTCGCAACTTACAGAAACTACCGGCATGGGTACCAGGTTCAACCGTATCAAGAAATATGAAACGTCCTTCTTCTCGATCAATCACATATTGAACAAATCCGTTCCGATCTGTCGCTTGTTCCGGGAAGTGTTCCAGGAAAACATCTCGGTCGTCGTGATTCCCGATCATAAGCAATGGTTCAATACGCCAACCGGATATCAACTCCCGTAACCTTTGGTAACTCGACAGATTGCCGTGATGGGTCAGATCGCCGGTAATCACGACCATGTCGGCATCACCGTGGTGATTTTCCACATGGGTCATGCACAGTTTGAAATTTTCAACCGGATCATGATCTAGAATTGCCGTTTCATTGATGTGAATATCGGATATGTGGATCAACTTCATCGGACAGGACCAATTCTGTAGGACAGATTTCGGGGAGGTTCACTACTTAGCTGCATCGCATTTCAGTATTATGATCCACCTACTCTGGTTGCGACTCGGTCTCTACTGACCCATAAATTTTTCCGAGCAGGATTGGTGTCAGATACATCGGAATTTGGTAACACCCGATAAATAACAGCAGCGGATCGGTGACGTCTTGCGGCAGGGCGACAAGAAATAGCGCAATATTTCTGTTTCCGGCACTGATCGCATAAGCAACGCGTTGCTGGCGAAAACGCGAATATCTCAACACCGACACCATCAGGACCTGAAGACCAAGATTTGCCAGACAAGCAACACCAAGCCAGTACAGGAACCTGCCGGGCTCGCTGAATATCGCCGGGCCAACTGCCGACATCAACCCGATAACCACGATTGCCATGGTGATCGCTGAAATACCGTCCAGTATCCGTATACCGTCCGGCGTTGGATTGGGAATCAGGAAATGCCGAAGACAAAATCCCAAAATTGCCGCCGCTGCGATCACGCCCATCAGACGTATTGCCGCTTCTATGACCTCCTGGATAGAACCCAATTCCGGAACAAGGGAAAGCGGAGGAATCACGGTAAGCGGCAATAATGCGGTGCCAATAATCATCAGCCGCAAGGCCGGGGCGGGATCATGCCCGGTCATGATTGTCAGGTTCGCATTACCCGAAATCGGCGAAGCCGACAGCATCAATACCAGGGCTGCTGCAACCGGGTAGGAAAGCCAGCCAAAGATCATCATGACCAAAATCGCCGTGACCGGCATGACTATCTGATAAAAAATGGCAATACCGGCAGACACCGGCAAGTCTCGTGCAACACCGAAAGCTTGCCTGGGGCCAACCCGCAATGCTGCGAGAAACAACAATGCGGAGACCAGTAATGGCAGCCACGGTTTCATGGCAAGAGCAAGCTCTGGAAAGGCAATCCCGGCGGTCAATCCGGCAACCAGCAAGCCTCGTCCGTGACGGGCAGCAGCAACAAAGAACTTTTGCACCACGTTCATGCCAGCCCCCGGACGATCAGCACCACGGCCGCCAGCCCGCTAATGGCAAGCAGAAACATGCGGAAATGGCCATCAAATCGACTGCCAAGCACCTGAACGAAGGCAAGCCCGGCAAGCATTGGCGGAAGCATAAGCGTCGCAAAAATCAGGTCCTGCCAGCCAGCCCATCCTGCAATAGCCAGACCAATAAGCGAGAATGCACAGCCAATCATGAAAAACGCCGCCATTGTTGGCCTGGCATTTTTCGCTTCGTGGTTCTGGTAGATAAGCGCCATTGGCGGAGAACCTACCGAAGTAATGGTACCCATCAACCCGGAAACCACACCCATCGAGATGAGACTCGCGCCGGAAAATGGGACTCGCCAACCTGATACTGAAAGCCCAACAGCGATCGCGATCATGAGACCAAACATAAGCATGAAGGTTTCACGATCGGTGATATTTGCCAATATGACGGCCGCAACCACCACACCCGCGGCACGTCCAATACTGCCGATTCCAACCTCGTTCCAGGCAATGCCCTGCCGCTCCCGCAGGACACCCCAGCCAGCCGTCAAGAACCCGAGTATCAGGGTTGGGGCTGGAACGAGTTCAGGATTAACCAGCGCCAGCAGTGGAGCTGCCAGCAATCCAAATCCCAAACCCAGCCCGGCCTGGACGATTGCCGCCAGGAACACGATGACAAATACAACCACGATCAGCCATGGCGAACCGATCGCTGTCAGGACCGGAAAATCCAAAGCGGGCTAACCATCGGGTCCTTTTCGAATATTCTCCGGCAACCACGTGGCGATCTCGGGGAATAAAATGAGCACAAACACCATCAGCACCATGATCAGGAACATTGGAATTGCAGCCCGGGCAATAAAACTCATTTCATGATCGGTCATGCCCTGCAGCACAAACAGGTTGAAGCCGATAGGTGGTGTTATCTGTGCCATTTCAACCACGACGACGATGAAGATACCAAACCAGATGAGGTCGATCCCCGCATCTCGAACCATTGGCTCGACAACCGCCATGGTCAGGACGACCGAAGATATGCCGTCAAGAAACATGCCCAGCACGATATAGAAAATCAGCAGCACCATGAGCAACTCAAACCGGGTGAGTTCCAATTGCGCAATCAGATCCGCCAATCCTCGCGGCAAGCCTGTGAAGCCCATCGCCAGCGACAGGAATGCCGCTCCGGCAAGGATCAACGCGATCATCGCGCTGGTCCGCGTCGCGCCCATGAGAGATTCGACAAAAGTGCTCCAGTTAAGTGAGCCTTGGCTGGCTGCCAGGATCAAACCGCCGATAACACCGAAAGCTGCCGCTTCAGTCGCCGTCGCATAACCCAGATACATTGATCCAATGACAACCGCGATCAGGATGAAAACGGGTATCAGGAACTTCGAATTGGCAACTCGTTGTTGAAAACTGAGCGGTGGCTCCTTGGCCGGATTCCATTTGCTGGAGATTTTGCTCGTTATGGCAACATAGGCCATGAACATACCTGCAAGCACCAGGCCGGGCAGGATGCCGGCAAAGAATAGTTTTGAGATACTCTCATTGATCGTTACGCCATACACGATCAGGGTAAGCGAGGGCGGAATCATCAGGCCAAGCGTCGCGGCACCGGCCAGGGTGCCGATTACCATCGGCTCGGGATAATCGCGTTTCCTGAGTTCAGGAATCGACATCTTGCCGACAGTGGTCAATGTGGCGGCCGAAGAACCGGATACCGCGGCAAATACCGTACAACCGACGATATTGGTATGAACCAGGCCACCCGGCAATCCCGCCATCCACGGCGCCAGGCCCTTGAACATGTCCTCGGATAATCGGGTCCTGTAAAGGATTTCACCCATCCAGATAAATAGCGGAAGCGCGGTCAGCGTCCACGAGGATGAAGCCGACCAGATTGTTGTCAGCATGACATCGCCAACCGGCCGGGTGGTGAACAGTTCCATGCCGACCCAGGCGACACCCATCAGCGCCAGGCCGACCCAGACGCCGGTTCCCAGCAACAGAAACAGAACGAACAGAAACAGGATAATGATTGAATAATCTTCCATGGCCTATTCTCCGAAGCTCTGATCGACGATGTCGCGTTTGATCCGGTGATCACCACTTAGAAGCAGATGAATGAGATGATCGGTGAGAGCAATTGCCATAATGACCGCACCGATCAGCATGACCGATTGCGGAATCCATAAAGCGGTCTTGTCCTGGCCCTGGCTAATGTCATTGAATTTCCACGACCAATAGACGAAGCGGCCGGCATAGTAGACAAAGTACCACATGATCGCAGAGCCGATTGCAAAGCACCAGATATTGATCAGCCTTCGCAAGCCCGGTCCAACCGCGTTTACGAGGATCGAAACACGAATATGGGAGCCACGATTTAGTGCATTTGCAAATGCCAGAAAACTGGCAGCTGCCATGGCATAGCCGGCATAGTCGGGTGCCCCCGGAAAGACCTCTCCGGTCCAACGGGCAACCATCTGAACAACGATCAATACCAGGATCGCAATCAGGCAAAGTGCCGCCAGAACACCGGCCGAAAGGTATAGCGCATCAAGACCGCGGCGTAGTGAATTCATCATTGCCTCCTTGGCACGAAAAGCCTTGAATGAACTTCACCATTCAGCCACCGCGCCCTATTCGAAATCAGCCGCCGTCCCCTGTCCCAGCCGCCGTGCAAATTGCGGGCGATCAAATTGACCGCCCGCAAGCAGTTCCTATTTCATCGAATTGAATTTATCGACGATAGCCTTGCCCTTGTCGCCAGCCGCTTCAAGCCACTCGGCTGTCATTGTCTCGCCGATTTCCTTCAGCTCGTTTTTCATGGTCTCGCTCGCAGGCCCGACCGTCATGCCACCATCGCGCAAACCCTGAAGCGTGAAACCGGTATATTCCTTGGCCCGCCATGTCCCGGCATATTCGGCCAGTTCCGCACATCCCTTGATGACATTCTTGTTTGCGTCAGACACACCGCTCCATACGTCACTATTGATCAGAACATAGTTGCGCGGAAGCCAGGCATCGACTTCGTAGAAGTAGTTCAGGCTTTCCCAGACTTTCCGGTCATATCCTGTCGATCCCGACGAGACCATGGAATCGGCAACGCCGGTTGCAAATGCCTGGCTGATCTCGGCTGCCTCAATGGTCACCGGCAGCATGCCGGTCAACTCGGCAAGACGTGCCGTGGCATTATTGTAGGACCGGAATTTGATACCCTTCATGTCGGCAACAGAATTGACTTCATCCTTGAAATAAAGCCCCTGTGGCGGCCATGGCACTGAATAGAGCAATGTCAGGTTCTGATCGGCCAGCACTTCGGTCATTGTCGGTTTTGCCGCTTCCCAGAGCATTGCCGCATCATCGAAGGAGGTCGCGAGGAATGGCACTGAATCAACGCCAAAGATCGCGTCTTCATTCTGGTGTCCACTGAGCAAACGCTCGCCGATTGGAGCTTGTCCGGTCTGGATCGCACGTTTGATGTCGGCGCCCTTGAACAGTGATCCGGATGGATGGGTTACGATTTCGATCTCGCCACCGGTACCGGTCGTTACGCATTTGGCAAATTCAGCGCCTGTTGCAGAATGGAAGTTCGATGCCGAATAGGCCATAGGCATATCCCACTTTTCCGCCAATGCACTGCTCGTTCCAAGAGCTGCAAGGGCGGTCGCTGCCACCAGTGTTTTCATTATTTTCATTTTCACTCTCCCTGTTATGAAACTTCCCCTTCCCCGCATTTTATTGAAACCGCGAAGGCGAATAAAACGCAAGGTCCAAGTTCGGGCGTTTGCCCGAGACAAGCTGTGATAAAATTCTTCCGGTTTTTGGCCCCCCGGTCAATCCAATATGATCGTGACCAAAACCGACATAAGCCCCTTTAACCGAAGCGACTTCGCCGATGACCGGAATTGAATCGACAATCGACGGACGATGCCCCATCCATTCTGTCGTATTTTTCCAGGTTATGCCGGGAACTGCGGTCTTCACGTTTCTTTTCAATAGCGCAATGGGCGCATCAGAAGGCGGCGCTTCCACTCCACCGAACTCGACTACACCTGCCAATCTCAGTCGCCCGTCCATTGGCGTCATGACAAATTTGCCGGAGGCTACCATCGCCGGAGAACGCGGCATGACACTGGGTTCCCAGAATTCGACGTGATAGCCGCGCTCGGTTTCCATCGGCACATCAAGTCCAAGCTTTTTGGCAAGGGTCGTCGACCAGATGCCGGCTGTCAGAATGGCAGCGTCGCAGTCGATGGTCTCACCGGCAATTCTGACCCCGGCTACCTTTCCGTTTTCGTGCACAATATCGCTGACTTCGCCAGTCACGACACGCCCGCCCTTTGATTCAAAATGTTTTGCCAAATCCTTGATGTACCGACCGGGATCCGTCAGATAGCCATGGTTCTTGAGGCGCACGGCACAACCAAGATCTGAGCTGAAGGCAGGATCATAATCATGGAATTCCTGGCCCTCCAGAATATCCAGTTCAAAGCCGTGAGATTCGCGTACTGACCACCCAAATCCGTCACTCTCGTAATGTTTCCGGTCGTCATAAACATAGAGATAGTCGGACGGCACCAGCCACTTTTCAGCGCCGGTTCCCTTCGACAGTGCCTCATGATCTGCCAAACTGTCCCCGATGATCGGGAACAGTGCAGCCGCCCGCCGTTTGACCGAGGATGCATTGGCATGGCCAAGATATTTCAATAGCCAAGGCATGAGTTTAGGAAGATAACCCCACTTCACAAACAGTGGCTGGTTTGGGTCGAACAACATGCGAGGCGCCTTGGCAATCAGGCCCGGCACAGGGATCGGAATGAGCGAGCACGAAGCCAGGATTCCGCCATTACCATAGCTAGTTCCCTCGCCTGGTCCCGATTTGTCGATCAGGGTAACGTCATGTCCATCGCGCTGCAGCCAGATTGCAGTCGATACGCCAACAATACCGGCGCCAATTATCGCAACCTTTTGCTTGTTTTTGTTCACGCGGCACGCTCCTGCGACCCATAAATCGCAAACTTCAGGACCTTGCCCATATCCGGCAATATTCCCAATCCCGGCCCGTCCGGCACCTGCACATGCCCCTGCTCGATCGGGAACGGTTCCGCAAGCAAATCCTCAACCAGAAAGTAGCGGGCTTGGTAGAACTCGCAACCCAGGCCGATTTCCTCGGTTGCGGCAATCATGTGGACGCCCGCCAGATGCGCAAGGCCGGTTTCGAACATGTCACCGCCATAGGCAGTAAGACCGGCTTCTGCCGCCTGCCTTGCGACCTGCTGTCCCCGGCCAAGGCCGCTCGTTTTCATGATTTTTATCGAAACACCATCACAGATTGCTTCATCGATTGCGCGTTCCAGATCATCAAGGTCAAACACACTCTCATCAGCCAGCAATGGTACATCCAACATGTCGCGCAATTCGGCCATGGTATGAAAGTCATTCGCACGAACTGGCTGCTCGATAAAATCTGGATTGAACTGGGCGATATCGGGAACCTGTTGCAACGCCTGATCGCGGTCCAAACCCTGATTATAGTCCACACGGATCGCCAGTTCCGGATGGTTTTTCCTTATGTATTCCAACCGGCTCACGTCAAAATCATGGTCTCTGAAACCGGTCTTCAACTTGATGATCCCGACACCATCATCCACCAGACGCCGCAGTAATTTCTTGTCAGTCTCAAAATCCGGGTCCGCTATGGAACAGGAAAGCGGGATCACATTGCGGCATTTACCGCCAAGTAGTTCCCACACAGGCTTTTCCAGAAGCCTGCCGGCCAGATCCAGCAATGCCGTATCGAGTGCAGCCTTGGCTTCAGTGCAGTGGACAACGACTTTTCGCGCCTGCTCCATTATCGAGGCATACTGATCAAGTTTTTGTCCAACGACCAGCGGACGGATATATCGGTCAAGCGCTGCAAAGCTTGCTTCCGGAGTACCCGTAAAAACCGTCCAGGGCGAGGCTTCGCCGAAGCCCACAGTGCCATCTGCAGCGGTTAATCGCAGAATGATGACTTCCACCGAACCCGTTACTACCCCGATGCCGTGATCACGCCTGCTGCTGACCGGAACTGCGCAATGCCAGACATCAAACCCGCAAATCTCGATATCCGGAAACGCCTCAGCCACGGTTACGCAACCCATTCCGATACAGGTGCGGCCGCCTCATGCAATGGCTGCGAGATCACATCCACCAATGTTGGTCCGTCATGCGTCATGGCCTCTCTGAACACGCGATCCAGATCATCAGGATTTTCAACCCGCCAGGATTTTACGCCAAATGCACTGGCGACGGCAGCATGGTCGGTCCGGTCAAAATCTACATTGTAGAACCGCTTTCCAAACCCTGAATTTTGTCCTGCCTTGATCCAGCCATAGGTAGCATTTGAAAAGACAACACTCATGATCGGCATGCGGTACCGGGTCATGGTTTCAAATTCACCGCAACAGAACCCAAAGGATCCGTCACCCATTACCGCAACCGTCTTCACATTCGATCGGCCGGTATGGGCACCCATGGACGCGGCCAGCGCGTATCCCAACGCACCATGGGCACGATTTGTAATGAAGTTTCTTCCCGCTTCTCGCCAACGATAATGCGCGGAAAAGTAAGGGCAAGGTGTGCCGGGATCTGCGACAATAATCGCATCATCATCAAGCTGCCGCGATAAAGCGGCGATTACGCGTTCCGGACGGATCGGGGTCTCGTCGGAAGTCGCGAGCTGCTCAAAATTGGATAGCTTGTCCGACCATGCAGCTTTCGCCCGGGCCTTGCCATCCTGGTCTGATAGCCGGGATTTCTTCTGCAATTCGTCGACCAGTGCGGCCAGCGCGAGCTTTGCATCGGCACAGATCGCCACCGCAGTCGAATAATTTGCACCGATGACCTGTGGATCGCAGTCGATATGGATGATCTTGGCGTCCGTGGCCGGAGAACTCCACCGTTCCGTCGTTACCGAGCCGGCACGACAACCGATGAATAACACAATATCGGCGCCGTCGACGACAGCGCGTGTCGCTGGATTGCCACCATTTGAACCGGTCACGCCCAGGGAAAGATCATCGGTTTCCGCGATAATTCCCTGCCCCGAAACAGTTGTTGCAACTGGCATATCGAGCAGACCGGCAAGTTGACCTAGTTCTTCAAATGCGCCGGCAATTACCGGTCCGCCACCACAAATCGCTACAGCAGATTGTGCATTTGCAAGAAGATTTGCCGCCTCTTTTATTGCCTCTGGATCCGGCGCGGTCCGTTCGGATGGAAAATAGCGATGCCGATCATCTGCCCAGATTTCTGCTTGGTCTACCGGTGCCTTTTGAGTATCGAACGGCAATGCCAGATGCGCCGAACCGGGCCTTCCGGTTGTCATTGCCCGGAAGGCGCTCCTTACCATGGCCGGTAGTCGTCCGGCATCATCAAGTGAAGCATTCCATTTGGTCAGCGGTCGAAACAATGCGGTCTGATCCAGTTCAGTCAGCGCGAACCGGCCGCGTGACGTCGTCGCAATATCGGAGGTTATGGCAAGGATTGGGATGGAACTCTCATTCGCCTCAACAACACCCGGCAAGATGTAAGTCGCCCCACCACCGGAAGGTCCTTCACAAACACCAGGTTTGCCGGTCACTCTTGCATAGCCGTCAGCCATATAACCAGCATGGCGTTCATCGCGTGTCAGCAAATGCTTTATATCATGATCCAGCCTTGCCAAGGCATCATAAAACGGCAAAGTAGTATCGCCACACAGCCCGAACATATGCGTAACGCCATGGGCCTCCAACATTCGAACCAGCGCCTCGCCCCCGGTCATCTGGTTCGATCTTTCAGCCGCCATAGTTTTCCATTCCCGAAACTTGAGAGGCCCGCACAAGACATTCTGAGCGCAGGCCTGTATACAGTGCTGTATCTTGCAAACTGTATGATGGTGTGTCAACTGTAAATCTGATCACAAATCGAGGCTCAAATGAGTGAAGGCCGCGTAGAAGCGCTCTACAACAAATTAAAGGATATGGCGGTGGATTTCCGAATCCGTCCCGGCGAGCGTATCAACGAGGTAGCGCTGGCGCGGGAACTTGATGCAAGCCGTACACCGCTGCGAGAAGCGCTTAACAGGCTGGTTGGCGAGCGTCTGATCGACTTCAATCCCGGCAAGGGTTTCTTTTGCAGACCGCTTGATCCCGAAACGATCCATGAACTTTATGAATTGCGGGAAATCATCGAGGTTGCCTCTGTCCGGCTGGCATGCAAACGCGCGAGCAGTGAAGGCATCGAGACACTAAGACAAAATCTCGAGGCGAATGGTTTGACATATATCGGCAAGACAGTTCGCGAAGTTACCGCTTTTGATGAAGCATTCCACATGGAGATTGCGAGGCTTTCAGGCAACAAGGAGCTTGAAAGGCAATTGTCACAAATTAACGAGCGGATACGTTTTGTAAGATGGGTGGACATGTCCGCACGAGTAAAGGCGACCAAGAACGAACACAAGCAGATCATGTCAGCGATCGAGGATCGCGATTCCGACCGTGCCGCAAAGGTCATGCAGGCACATATTGAAAAACGCCTCGATCAGATCGTCATGGCCGTTAAGGAAAGCTATTCGAACATATACATGCCCGGCGCCGAAGAACTTTTTGATCGCCAGTTTGCAGTAGAGGAAAACTGAGATGACAGCGATTGGCGGAAAATCAATCTATGGGGCATCGGTTGGCATTCTCATGCTGGACGCCAAATTTCCGCGTATTCCGGGCGATATGGGCAATGCGACTACCTGGCCGTTCCCTGTACATTACCGGATAGTTCGGTCTGCTACACCCGATCGCGTCGTCCGCCGGAATGCAGAAGGCCTGCTTGAGAATTTTATCGAAGCCGCGCAGGATCTGGTCGAAGACGGTGTCGATGGCATCACCACGAATTGCGGTTTCCTCTCGCTCTTTCAAGACGAGATTGCAGCTGCTGTTTCAGTCCCGGTAATCACATCTTCCCTGTTGCAGGTAGATCTGGTCAACCGGACGCTACCACAGGGCAAGCGCGCAGGCGTCTTGACGATATCAGCCTCCACACTTTCTAAAGAGCATCTTGAAAAGGCACGCGTTCCGAAAGGGACGCCCATTGAAACGACCGAACACGGCAAGGAATTTACGCGTGTGATAATCGGCAATGAGACGAGGATGGACGTGGACGCGGCCAGAAAAGATAATCTGGAAGCAGCAATTTCGCTCAAGGAAGCAAATCCTGACCTCGGCGCAATCGTGCTTGAATGCACGAATATGACACCCTATGCCGCCGATATCAGCGCCGCCACCAATCTTCCTGTGTATTCCATCTACAACTTCGTTTGCTGGTTTCAGGCGAGCCTGAACCCTCCTCGTTTCCAGGATTTCTGACTTATCAGCAAGTCAGGCCTTCCTGTGGGCTCACACGACCTCACACCGCAAAACCTGGATATTTATCTGTGCAATCAAGTGCAGATAGCCCATAGTAAATGAAACGAACAGTTCAGAAACTCAAGTAATACTATGTATAATGCATACAAATAGTATATTGTTGCATATTAGCCGTAATATATCGTATTTTTACATTGGGAATAATTCTTTTTGAGATTTTATACCATGGCAAATTACAACAACCAACTGAAAGTGTTGATAAAAGAGTTCGAAACTGTCCGGAAAAGGCTGCGACAGACTATTGAACAGGGAGGAAATGATTCCGAGGTTGCCGTAATTGACAGCTCGGTAAGCGAACTTTTTGACAGGATTTGCTCATTTCCGGTTAATTCCGAAGATGACAGCAGGGAAATTCGGCTGTTTGCAATAAAGATGATCTACGAAATCTGCGAATGCGATCATCTCGTGATGAACTGCCTTGAACTATTGGACAGAAAACACACGGATCAGGTCCGGATGATGTCCGATCACTAGTTTGGATCAGAAATTCTCACGGCGTTTGAACGGAACCTCGACAATATCGATGTTGTCCGGATAGGCCAGATTGACCGGACACCGGTCCTGGGGACATTTTTCCAGGTCGCAAAGCCTGCACACAATGTGCTGGTCATCTCCGCAATCGACTACCTCCGGCATCAACTTGTGGATCAATGACAAGAGAAACTCCTTGTCCGCGTCGTTGAGTCTCGCAATGGCCCTGTCCAGAACTTCGCGGCGCGCATCCAGGATTTTCGTAAACTCCCGCTCACCTTCATCTGTTAGAAAGATGCAGACTTTTCGCTGGTCACACTCGGTACCGCGAATACGATTTACAAGATTTGCTCTCTCAAGCCGGTCCAGCAATCGCACAACCGAGGAATGCTCCAAACCGAGCATCCTCCGCAATACTTCGATCGAAGAACCAGGTTCAGAACCAATTTGTACAATGGCATAACAGGCAGTGGTGTTGCGACCGGTTGCAGCGCATACAGCCCTGTCCATCTTGTCACACAACGCTCTCGAAAAAGCTCCCAAAACATTTCCCAAAAACAAATCTCTGGGAACATTTGGG
>JBCCEP010000065.1:0-13606 GCA_039030215.1 Pseudomonadota bacterium | reverse complement strand
AGCGCTTCAGGATTTGCCAGTGCCCGCCGCACTGCAAACATGATGAGACTGCCGATGTCCTTTTCTGCCAATATAGGAAATACGGTGTGTCGGGCTGAGGGATTGATCATGTTGAATCCGGTCATGACAACATCCCAGCAATCATCTTGAAGTGCACGTTGCAGCATCAAATGCTGCGGATCCCGGACGAATCTTTCCGTAATGCCCAGGAAACGGATCTTTCCCTGCTCCTGCAGCTTGGTAAGCGCCGGTACCAGTTCTTCCCGGCAGTGTTGGTATTGATCCGGCATGACGCCGTGCAGATGCAGGATATCGATATAGTCGGTACCCAACCGCTTCAGACTGCCATCAACGTTCTGGATGAAATCAACTGCAGTCGACAATCGGTTGTCACTGCGTGAAGCGCCCCGCTGAACTATCGGCTGTTTTGTCGAGATGATAACAAGATCCCGATTTCCGGAAATGGCCTTGCCGACAATTTCCTCGGTTCCATAAGCCGCAGCGGTATCGATCAGATTGACCCCTGCATCCATGGCGGATTTTACCAAATCAACAGACTGGGCCTCGCTGTTTCCGTAGCTTTGACCCAGCCGACTGTGCCCACCGCAACCAAGCCCGGCGACGCTGGCTACAAGTCCGGTTCTGCCAAGTTTCACCATATCCATGAGTTACGCCCCCGACCCGAATTTGCCTTCAGCGATATTTGGCTGCGGTAATAAACTCCGAAAAAGTTTCGCACCAGACCAGGACTGTTGAATATTCGTCGATGTCCACGTCTTCGGGGATATCAACAAGGAACCCATCAAACGTCTTTACATCACCAATATATTTCGAAGCCTGTTTAACCGGCTCGAATTCTTCCTCATGCTCGACGAAATCCTTCACCAGATAGAGTTTGTAATCAGGCCCCGGTGCCAATGCACCCTCATGGACAATTTGTTCCGGTGTCACACTGACCTTCCCCTCGCCCCAATGTAGGAAATCGCTACCCCTGAGATCCCGTGAGAAATCGGCTGAGTAAACTGCCGCACTGGCCTTTTCCCGAAGCAATTCGGTATCAGGGGTTTCCGGTGCAATCAGGATCGGCAGGAAATAAATGCCGAGTGCAAACCCGATCACCAGGGCAATCGCGTGGGTAATCGAACCAAATATGAAGCGGCGCATCTTATGACCCTCCTCTGGACGCTTAAACGCCTAGTTTGAGAACTCATATTCCTGGTGAATTTGGTGGAGGCAGATTTGCTCGCCTGATAGGAGCGAAGATGCAGGAAGTCTGGCCGACTTTCCAGGCTTCGCGACGAAGCAGGCGTGCAAAGGTGTCCCACACTTCGCGCGCGAAAACGGCGTCAATCTGGTCGCAATTTGAGTTTGACCGGGCCACCAGCCCGCTCTGCACTCAAATCCCGCCCAACTTCTAGCCTTTTTTACGCCAAATCCTCCAGGAATATGAGTTCTCAACCTAGCATGGAGATTGTTTTTGGTTGTTTCAAGGAAGCAGCGATCACGCCACGCTATTGCCTGTTGCAGCGTCGAAAACATGAATGTTGTCCGACAGGACCGAGAGCTTGAGTATTGACGAGGATGCCGTGGAGGTATGAACGCCAGCCAGGCTAGCAGTAAAAGCCTCGTCTGAACCTTCCAACCTACCATGCAGCAATGTGTTGGCGCCCAATGGCTCCGCAAGATTGACCGTCAGTGCAAGCGGGCCATCGGGATCAATTACCACATGCTCCGGTCGAACACCGATCGCTGCCTTGCCGTTGAATTTCTTGTCACAGCGCAGGGAAGCGCCATTGTCCAGTTTGATCTGGCCGTTACTGATTTCGCCTTCCATGATATTCATTGCCGGGCTGCCGATAAATTGTGCCGCAAATAGCGTTTCCGGATGCTCGTAGACATCAAGCGGTGTGCCGATCTGCTCAGCTATACCGTTATTCATGACAATCATGCGGTCCGCCATGGTCATCGCCTCGACCTGATCATGTGTCACGTAGAGCGAGGTCACACCGAGCTTGGACTGCAACTCCTTGATTTCCAAACGCATTTGGACCCGCAGTTTGGCGTCCAGATTGGATAAAGGCTCGTCAAACAGAAATACGGCAGGCTCACGGACAATGGCGCGACCCATCGCAACCCGTTGTCGTTGACCACCTGACAACTGCCTCGGTTTGCGGTCGAGAAAAGGCTCCAATTGCAGGAGCTGGGCTGCGCCTGCAACCTTCTTGTCAATCTCGGGTTTGGGCAACTTTGCAATCTTGAGGCTATAGGCCATGTTTTGACGCACCGACATATGCGGGTAAAGCGCATAATTCTGGAACACCATGGCGATGTCGCGATCCATCGGCTCCTTTTCGTTCACGCGTATGTTGTCGATGGTGATCTCGCCTTCACTTACCGATTCAAGCCCGGCGACCATGCGCAAAAGCGTTGATTTCCCGCATCCCGATGGGCCAACAATCACAATGAATTCCCCGTCTTCAATATCCACGCTGACGCCATGAATGACCTCGGTCCTGCCGAAGCGCTTTTTCACGTCTTTCAGTTCCACTGTCGCCATCTTACTTCTCGCTATCCACCAGACCCCTGATGAAAAGTCTTTGCATCGAGATCACAACAATTACAGGGGGCACCATGGCCAGGATTGACGTTGCCATGATCACCGGCCAATCGGCAGTGTCATCGCCGGATGGGAACATCTGCTTGATACCCATAACGATCGTGTTCATCTCCGGATCGGTAGTGATCAGGAGCGGCCACAGATACTGGTTCCATCCGTAGATGAACAGGATGACAAACAGGGCGGCGATATTCGTCCGGCTCATCGGCAGAATGATATCGACAAAGAAGCGCATTGGACGCGCACCATCAACGCGTGCGGCTTCGGCCAGTTCGTCAGGAATGGTCATGAAAAACTGTCGAAACAGGAACGTCGCGGTAGCAGAGGCAATCAGCGGGAATATCAAGCCGGAATAGCTGTTGAGCATTCCGAAACCGGCAACCACCTCATAAGTCGGTACGATCCGCACCTCAACGGGAAGCATCAGGGTTATGAAAATCATCCAGAAAAACGTCGTTCTGCCCGGGAACCTGAAATAGACAATGGCAAATGCCGACAGAAGCGATATCGCAATCTTGCCAATCGCGATCCCCATCGCCATGACCAGTGAATTGAACAGCATGGTTGCGACCGGCACATTTACCCCGGAGAAGAGCGCGCGCTTGTAATTTTCGAAGAAGTGCGGGCCCGGCAACAATGGCATTGGGGGCGTTACAATATCCGATTGCGTGACAGTGGACGCGACGAAGGCGAGCCAGATCGGGAAGAATATGATCAGAACCCCGATAATCATGAGAAAATGTGTCAACCACAGACCGTGCCCGCGCTTCTCCACCATGCCGGGCGGTGGCTCGATTTGCGTAGGTGCTGTTGATTGTACCGCAGTCAATAGTGCACCCTCTTCTCGATATATTTGAACTGGAGCACGGTCAGGAAACCAACCACAATCAGAAGGATGACGGACTGCGCTGCCGAAGAGCCAAGATCCTGCCCGACAAATCCGTCTGAAAAGACCTTGTAGACGAGAATCGTTGTCGCCTGCTGTGGACCGCCTGCTGTGATGGTATGGATGACGCCAAACGTCTCGAAAAACGCATAAACGATATTGACGACCAGCAGGAAGAATGTTGTTGGCGAGAGCAATGGCAGCACGATGGTGAAGAACCGTCGCCAAAAATGTGCGCCATCGATCGCAGCAGCTTCGATAACCGAGCGTGGCACGGCCTGCAATGCCGCGAAGAAGAATAGGAAGTTGTAGCTGATGCGACCCCAGGATGAGGCAACGACCACCAGGCCCATGGCTTCAGGCGCGTTGAGGACATGGTTCCAGTCATACCCCATCTGCCCCAGATACCAGGACACCACGCCGACGCGGGTATTGAACATGAACAGCCACAAAACACCGGCGACTGCAGGCGCAACGGCATACGGCCAAATCAACAAAGTCCGATAGGTTCCAGCGCCCTTGATCAGCCGGTCTGCCAGCACAGCAAGGAACAGCGCAGGTACCATCGAGGTAATCGTCACCAGCGTGGAGAATATTGCAGTAGTTACAAATGAAGCCCGATAGAACTTGTCTTCCAGAAGAAACTCAAAATTTCCAAGGCCGACAAATTGCGAGGACAGGCCGAAGGGATCAGGAATGAAAAGCGATTGCCAGACCGCTTGGCCCGCCGGATAGAAGAAGAAGACGCCCGAAATCAGGATTTGGGGGAAGACCAGCGCCAGCGGTAACAGCCAGCCCCGAAACGTTACACGTTTCTCCATATCCCGGATACCTCAGATGTTTGGATGCAGGGCGGTGGCGCGGTTAGGCGCCACCAGCCAAGTTTGTTGCAGCGTGATGTTACTGGTTCGCCTGCTCGAAGCGACGCAGCAGTTTGTCGCCTCTTTCGGCGGCACTGTCGAGGGCTTCCTGTGCGGTTTTGTCACCACTCCAGACGGCTTCCAGTTCCTCATCGATGATGCCACGGATCTGGTCGAAGGAACCCAGGCGCAGGCCCTTGGAGTTGGCGGTTGGTTGCTTTGCCGTCATCTGAATTACGGCAATGTCTGTTCCCGGATTCTGGTCATAGAATCCATCGGCCTTGGTTTTGTCGCCGGCCGCTGCAGTAATCGGAAGATATCCGGTATCCTGATGCCATTTGGCCTGAATGTCAGTCGAGGACAGGAAGTTCAGGAACTCGGCTACGCCCTTGTACTCTTCTGCATCATGTCCTTCCATAACCCATAGAGATGCGCCACCGATGATTGTGTTTTGCGGAGCGCCATCGACACCCTCCCAGTAAGGTAGCGGTCTGACAGCAAAATCAAATTGTGCTTCTGACTTGATCCCCGCATAGCCTGCGGAACTTTCGGTAAACAAGGCACACTCGCCGGCGCGGAAATTGGCGCCACCCTCATTGCGGCGTCCTGCATAAATGAATTTGCCGTCCTTGGCCCAATCGCCGATCTGCTGGATATGCTGGACCTGAACCGGACCGTTGAGCGCCAATTCGGTATCCACACCAGCAAATCCGTTGTCCTTGGAGGCAAATGGCGTGTCATGATAGGCAGAAAGGTTCTCCAGGTGGATCCAGCTTTGCCAGGCCGTGGTCAGCGGGCACTCATGACCGGACGCTTTGAGTTTATCAAGAACTTCGCCGACTTTCTGCCATGTTGAAAGATCAACATCGGGGTCAATACCTGCCTCTTTCAATGCATCCTTGTTGACCCAGAGAACCGGCGTCGAAGAGTTGAACGGCAGGGAAAGCATTTCGCCCTCTGGCGTGGTGTAGTAGCCTTTCACCGAACCGATATATGCGTCCTGATCGAAGCTTGCTCCCGCTTCCGACATCACGACATAGACCGGCTTGATGGCGCCCTTTGCTGCCATCATGGTTGCTGTACCAACCTCAAACACCATCAGAATGTGGGGTTGCTCACTTGCGCGGAAAGCGGCAATACCTGCGTTCAATGTTTCCGAATAGTTACCCTTGTGGGATGCAACGACCTTGTAATCGTCCTGGCTGTTATTGAACGTCTCCACCTGTTCGGCAACAAGATCGCCAAGCCGTCCTGTAAATGCGTGCCAGAATTGGATTTCGGTTTCCGCGATAGCGGAAGTGCTCCAAAGCGACGATGCGGCAAATGCAGCGGATAAGGCCAATCTTCTGAATTTCATGATTTTTTCTCCCGGGTAATTTTAGAAGCCAAGGCATCTTACTGTGCCCCTCAGATAATTATGTTCGGCTCATTGCAGATTTATGTCAATCGGGTGCGATCTCGAGAAGCGAGATTTTTCGGCAATAGGCTGTTTTTGGAACCTCTGCGGTTATTGAATGACGCAGCGATAGCTCTGAACCGACTTGGGCATTCGCCTTGAACTCACAACTAATTGATGGTTAACTTGCAATCCTTGCCCAGCGGTGGACCCAAAGACAAACCCTTTGTCAAAGAAGAGGTAATAAAACCCATGTGCAAAATTCTTACTGCAACGGCTGCAATCGCCTTCACAATCGCAACAGTTTCGACTGCTGCATCGGCACCAATTAACCTGCCAAATCAACATGTTAAACCAAACGCTGGGATTGTTCTTGCGCAGGCAAAGCAACCAACATTCCTGGAGATGTTGTTTGGTGGTGGTTCAGGTCCAGGTAGCGCTGGCCCGGGCGCAGGTGCAGGAGCTGGCGGTGGCGCAGGTGCAGGAGCTGGAGCAGGCTCAGGACCGGACGGCAGAACAGGTGCACGCGCTGGCGCAGGTGCCGGATCCCATGCTGGCGCAGGTCCAAACGGCGCCAGAAGCTCAGCCTATAGTTCAAGCGGCGGCGGTGGATATACCAGCGGTGGTAAAGGCCGTGCTCGCGGTGAAGCCGGTGCAGGTTCCAACGACTCTGATAGCACGCCAACCAGTAGCGCCTCAGCAGATTCAGGTGCATACGGACAGGGCAGCGCCCGCAGTGGCAAATCAGGCTCTCGGACCAGTTCAAAGGCTTCGGGCAGTTCAAGCGCTTCCGCCAACAGCAACTCCGGAAGCGACTGATCCCAGGAGCTAACCAAACAAATTGAATTAAGGCAGGACGGCAAATCTCCGGGTTTGCCGTCCTGACTTTGAGCAAGCTATAAATTTGCCTAGTTCTGTCTGGTAATACAGAATTTCCAACAGGTCATCCAGGATCTTGGGTGTTGCCAACTTCAGCGCTGTAAAAAAACTGGCCAGATAGAAATGAAATTCACCCGGTTGACACAAAGGCTTTCCAATCTGGGTGGCGCAAAATGGGATATCCATTTCAGGGCTAGAACCTTGGCGGCGCAAGGCAATGACATAATTGAAATGACAATCGGGGAACCCGACATCTCAGCGCCGCCGGAACTCATCGAGGCAGCCGTCAAATCGATGCGCATCGGCCGAACGAATTATGCCGACGCACGAGGCGAGCCAAATCTTCGCAGCGCATTGGCCGAAAAGTACAGCATCTCCAGCGGACGTGAAATTTCACCTGCACAAGTTCTCTGTTTTCCCGGCACGCAGACGGCGCTGTTTGCGGTCATGATGGGAATCGCCGAAGCGGGTAATGATGTCCTGGTTGGCGATCCAATGTATGCGACCTATGAGGGCGTTATCAGATCCACGGGCGCTGATATGGTCCAGGTGCCCTTGCTCCCGCAAGATGGTTTCCGTATCCAGGCATTTGATATCGCGGAAAGAATCACCCCGCGATCAAGCGCAGTATTGTTGACCAGCCCGCATAATCCGAGCGGCGCGATACTGACGAAACATGAAATTCAGCAGATCGGTGAGCTCGCGGTACACCACGATTTATGGATTGTCTGCGATGAAGTTTACGAGGACCTTGTATTTGATGGAGGGACCTTCTTTTCTCCCCTCTGGATCCATGATCTTGCTGATCGGACCATTATTGTCTCTTCAATTTCAAAATCACACGCAGTGCCCGGATTTCGCAGCGGTTGGTGCATAGCACCAGCAGAGTTCATCGACAGGCTGCTTCCACTTGTCGAAAGCATGCTTTTCGGCAATCAGCCCTTTATCGCCGACATGACCGAAGCTGCAATCAAACAAGGTTCTTCAGTGGCTGAAGGCATGCGCGAACGGTTTGCCAGACGCGCAGCGTTGCTTTCGGAATACATCGGATCTGACTGTGGGTTGACTGTACATCCCCCGCAGGCCGGAATGTTTGCCTTGATTAACGTATCCGGCACAGGTGCGGATGGATATGAATTTGCGTCCGGCCTGCTGGAGAAGGAAGGTGTCGCCGTAATGCCGGGTTCATCATTCGGATCCAACCTGCAAGACTGGATACGGATTTCCCTGACATTGGAAGATGACGTTTTCCTTGAGGGATGCCGGAGATTAAAGAAGTACGCGGAAAGCCTGCTATAACCAGGAAGAAGCACCTTTTACGGCGTGGTGCAGAGTGATTGAGGTAATGACCAGGTGGCAGCTTACAAGAACAAGACAATACAGACGACGATAAGCCCGGCCAAGTTCCTTGCAGGTGTTGAACCAGCGGCCCGTCGTGAGGATGGTGAGGAATTACTCGCCTGGTTCAGTTCGGTTACTGGCTTCGAACCCAAAATGTGGGGGCCGAGCATTATCGGCTTTGGCCGCTACCACTACAAATATGAAAGCGGGCATGAAGGCGACTTCATGCTGACCGGTTTTTCGCCCAGAAAGAGCGCATTGACAATTTATGTCATGCCTGGGTTTCAATCGGAAAAAATGCAGGCAAAACTCGGACGACTAGGAAAGTACAAGACCGGCAAATCCTGCCTTTACATCAACAGGCTGTCAGATGTCGACATGGACGTCCTGCGCGATATTGTCGAGGATGGCGTCGCCTATATGCGCGAAAACTACGAAAGCTGGGACCAATAGTTTCGTGGCTTATTGAGAAGATTTCATGCTCTTGCGAAGGATAGCGGCGAGCAGATTGGAATAATCATCGGTCCAGGGTGTGGTTCCGGTATCGACAAGCGGCTGCCATCTAGGATCTTCGGCAATGTTACCAAGCGCTTTCTCGGAATTGACGAGCACAGCCACCTCACTTGCATTAATCAACGCATTCGACGATGAGTCAGCTGGCCGATCAAAACGGCCTGCATATCCCTGCATATCGATCCGCACTGCCAGCGCAGCGATCAGCGAACGCAGCTCCATGTAGCGATTGGAGATATGAAAAGCCAGGATACCGTCTTGCTTAAGCTTGCTTCGGTAAAGCCGCAATGCCTCTTCGGTCAACAAGTGAACCGGAATTGAATCGGATGAGAAGGCATCAATCAAGAGGTAGTCAAATGCAGCATCCGGTTGCTTTTCCAATGTAATCCGGGCATCGCCGATAATGATCGGCCCTTCCCCGTCGCAGTTGGACAGAAACCGAAAGAGCTGAGGATTGGAGGCCATGTCGACGACAGACTGGTCGATCTCGAAGCTGGTCCATTTCTCGCCGGGCCGGCGGTGGCATTGCAGCGATCCAGCGCCAAGACCGACAATACCAACCTCAATGGGGCCTTCTGCTGCTTTCTCTTGAGCGGCAAACAGCGCCGAGGCAATCCCGCCGGAGCGGTGGTAATACGCAAGCGGTTCTGGCGGTGATTCAGTTTCCTCGATCCGCATCGCACCATGGCTGGTCGTTCCATGAGCCATGATGTGATGGCTGCCGTCCGCCGTCTCCATTGCCTTGACCACACCAAAGAACGACCGTTGCGCATCCAGCACGACACCGCTTGACTGCATTGCGAAAAACAAACCTGCAATCAGCGCGAGGCAAAACAGATGCGCCTTCTCGCTCCTGAGAACCACAACAGCTGCCGCCAAAGCCAACACGCTGATGGCAATTGCATAGATTGCGGCGTTATCCGGCATCAGCAGTGCCATGAAATGCGGATTGTTGATGGAAAGTGCGACAAGAATGCCCGCCATTGCGACCGTTCGCGTAGCGCTATCAAGCTTGCCGTGCAGCGCGGGCCGGCAAAGAAGCGCGGCGATAATGAGTAGCGGATATTCGGCTATCCAGTTAAAGGCAATCGGCGCAAACAAGGTGGTGAAGGCACCACCGAGAACGCCACCCAGGGACATCCATAAGTAAAATCCCGTCAGATGACTGGCATCGGGCCGTTTCGAAACCAGCACGGAATGGGCCAACAATGCCGCAAAGAAGAAGAATGCCAAATGCGCAAACAGGGAAATGATCGTCGGCAACAAGTTCGCCATGACCATGTCGAGGAAGATCAATGCAGCCAGTATCGGCAGAATTGACGACAAGAGATTTATCGAGAATACCGGCTTGCGTGCAAATGCAAACACGAATGTCAGCAGGAAAAGAGCAAGTGGAACAACCCACAGGAAGGGTGCCGCTGCAATATCCATCGAAATATGCGCGGTAACCGCAACGAGCAATCCGGAAGGTATGGCGGCAAGGAGCGCCCAGGTCAGTTTTTGCCGTATTGCGGGTGCCGGTGAATCTTGCAGGATTGTCATGGATTGGCCACTGGCAGCTCGGAAACGCCGCAAAACGATCAGCGCGCAAATACCTACCGAACCCGTCAGAAGCGCATAACCAATTGTCCAGGCCAGGGATTGGCCGGAGACGGAAAGCAGCGGCTCAAACAAAACGATATACAAAAACAGCGATGCGAAGCTGCCAATATTGCTGGCGCCATAGAGGAAATATGGATCATCCGCATGAGGATGGCCGGTGCGGGCAAACCATGCCTGGAGCAACGGCCCATTGGCAGATACCGCGAAGAACGGCAATCCGACCGCAATCGTGAACAGGCCCAAAAGCCAGTAGGCCTGGCCTGAATTGGGTGGTTCGGTCCAACCTTCCGGAATTGAAATCGGGAGGACAATGAAAGCGGTCAACATTACCGCCGCATGCATCATCGCTGCTGAACGAAGTCCGAGACGCGTGGTAATCAGATGGGCATAGCCATAACCGGCGAGCAACACCGCTTGAAAGAACACCATGGCAACTGACCACACCGACGGCGCGCCACCCAGGATCGGCAAGACCATTTTGGCAAAAAACGGCTGGATCGAGAAAAGCATGAAGGCGCTCAGAAAGATTGTCGCGGTATAGATCGGCAGAATTGCCCTCGATCCCTGCCGCTCGCCAGTCTGATTAGTCCCAACCGCTGTAATGGTATTCATTTGCTAGCCACTCCATTTGAGCTTTTTCTAACAAACAATTGTTAATGGACGGTTTGGCTGTGCTGCTGGCCTGGAATGGCAATTATTGAAATCGTTTTTTGGAGAACCAGATAATCACGCCAACGAGAATTCCCCAGAACGCCCCGCTGACGCCAAGTAAAGTCATTCCGCTTGCTGCGATCAGGAATGTCAACGCGGGCGCTTCCAGTTGATCGACTTCGCTAAAGGCGACTGAGATCGCGCCAATCAGTGCCGGAATAAGCGCCAATCCGGCGACCGCAGTTATCAGCGCGGCAGGTGCAAGAGCGGCCAACGAAACAACAATGGCGGCAGCAAATGCCAGTACGATATAGGCAATGCCCGAAGTGATCGCTGCCCAATATCGACCAGCCGGATCACGACCGGCATCCTCACCCGCCATCATTGCCGCGGTAATGGCGGACATATTGACGGGAATCGCCCCAAACGGTGCAATGGCAAGGCTGACAAGTCCGGTATTACGGATCAGCGGCTGCCGGTTGACCGGATAATTGTTGAGTTCGAGGACAGCGAATCCAGGAATGTTCTGGCCAGCCATTGTTATAAGATAGAGCGGAATTGCGATCGAGATGACGGCACTAATCGAAAAGGTCGGCATGGTAGGTACGAATTCCGGAAGCGAGAAAACATCCAGACGCAACGTGTTGTCCGGAATTTCCACGGCAAGAAACAAGACCACCAGAAATGTGATTACTGCCAGTGGCATCGCCGCCAGCTTGTTCCAGGTCAATCCGACCAGCCAGGCAATCAGCACCGGCAAAACCAACAGGGGAATCGATCCCAGTGCCAATGCGGGCGCCAGGCATAATTTGAGAAGGACTCCGGCAAGTAATCCATTACCTATCGGCTTGGGTATGGCTGCTACCGCCCTCCCCAGAAACGGGATTATCCCGGTTAGAACCAGCAATAAAGCACAACAAATCAGTGCACCGACAGCTTCCGCAAAACCACCTGGCAATGCAGCAGATGCCGCTAGAAATGCCGCACCGGGTGTCGACCAGGCGACTGCCGCAGGTGTTCTTGTCAGGGCGGGTAACCAAATGCTGCCAATCCCCATCCCCAGGGTCGCGAAGAACAATCCAGTCGCAGCCTGCGGACCGGTTGCGCCCATAGCCGTCAATCCGGACAGCACAATTGCAAAGGAGGCCGAGTATCCCACAAACGCAGCCAGCAGACCCATATAGATTGCAGGGGCAGAAAGGTCGCGGATCATCTGACTGATTATCTCTTTGAGGTACCTGATGAAGGTTCTGGGTGATGTCTAAAAAGAAAGTGAACTCAATTACACAAACGCCATGATGCGCGCCGGACCGCCGGTTCCATCTTTTACTTTTGGCGCGCCGACCACAATTGTAGCACCAATCTCGGGCATTTGATCCAGCGCGGCAAGACATTCGATTCCGTACCGGCCCGCAGGCAGCCAGGTATAATGCGTGGCAAAGTCCTTCGATTGCCCATAATCCAGCGACAGCGTGTCGACTGCAATTGCCGAGGCGTTGGTCTCATCAAGCAACATCTGCACGGCTTCGACATGAAATCCCGGAAAATGCATCAATCCATCGCCAGCTGTGTCGGCATTACGAAATCCATCCGTGCCAACCTTTTCTGACCAACCGGAATTCATCGCCACAACCGCGCCGTCTGGTATTGGTCCGTTACGATCGATCCAGGCCTCGAGATCATCCGGCGTGAGCTGCGCATCGGGATTATCAGAAGCCTTGCCGCGAATGTTTACGACACAAAGCGGGCCGACAAGATCATTTACGGGTATCTCGGCAACAGATTTGCCGTCCTCGCTGAAATGGAGCGGTGCATCAATGTGGGTGCCGGTATGCTCGTTGATCGACAAGATGTAGAGATTGTAACCGTCTTCCTTGAAATCCACCCGCTTGTCATAGCTGATGCCGGGAACACCGCTGAATGTCGGAAACTCGGTACTCAAGACATGTGTCATGTCCACAACATTTCGAGATGGCTGTGCGAGAGCTGGTATAGGCACTCCCGCAACACCGGTGGCAACCGCCGCAGAAGCGGCTCCGACGAACAATTCGCGGCGGTTTAGCATGCGTCGCTTGACCGACTTTATTACACAGGCATCACACATGAACGGGCCCTTTTGTTGCGGCAGTGCTGCGTCCGATCGGCAGCGATAACAGCCGACATTCTTACACCAACAATCGCCGGCTGGAAGACCATAAAAAGCTGGGAGACGTCGGTTGACAACAAGGCTGGTGCCAATGATAAGGCGCTCATACACGGTCGGCTCTGCGACCTTTCAAATCAGACTTGATTTCCAACCACATGACTACCGGCGCAATCATGGCTCAACATGAAACTACGATGTCCACCAGCAAAGACGTGAAATCCATCGGAATATTGGGTTTCGGCGCGTTCGGCCGCCTCGTGGCGGAATATCTGCACCCCTACTTTGAGATTACGGTGAGTGATCCGCAGATTTTACCGGGTGATCACTTGGAACATGGCATGCATGTTGGCAGCCCGGCAGACGTCGCAAAGGCCGATCTTGTAATCCTTGCAGTGCCGATTGAAGTCTTGGCATCGTCAATCCGTGAACTTCGCCCGCATCTTCGTCCTGGGGCCATTGTTGCTGATGTTACTTCCGTAAAGGTCGAGCCCGTCAAGGTCATGAAGGAATTGCTGCCAGCCGATGTTGAGATCGTGGGAACCCATCCGCTGTTTGGCCCGCAAAGTAGCTTTGACGGGATTGTAGACAGGAAGATCGCGATTTGTCCGGTAAGGGGTAGCTCCGCCCGAAGAATAGCAGCTTTTCTCCGTTACGTACTCAAGTTGAAGGTATATATCACGACGCCCGAAGAGCATGACAAGGAAGCTGCTGTTGT
>JBCCEP010000064.1:0-14000 GCA_039030215.1 Pseudomonadota bacterium | reverse complement strand
CGCACCTTCGCTCGTGTGTGCGCTGTGGATGGCAGTCTTTGGCGGAATGGCGCTTGAGCAGCTCAACGATGGCTATACCGGCGTCAAGGAAGTTGTCGCAGCTTACCAGCCGGAACTGTCACTGTTCCGCATGCTTGACCAACTGCCGCTCTATAACGTCATCGCGCCGATCACCCTTGTCCTGATCATCGTGTTCTTTGTGACATCGTCTGATTCCGGATCATTGGTAATCGATACGATCACCGCGGGCGGCAAGATGGATGCCCCGGTAGCCCAGAGAGTATTCTGGTGCACACTGGAAGGTCTGGTTGCAATCGCACTGCTGTTGGGTGGTGGATTGAACGCGCTGCAGGGAGCTGCGGTTTCAACCGGCATTCCGTTCACGATTGTGCTGCTCGCAATGTGTTATTGCCTGTTCAAGGCGCTGCAATCCGAACGAGAAAAGATCTCATAGAGCAAAGATACGGGCCGCGTTTTTCGCGGCCCGTTTTTCATGTCCGCTAATGCGACAGGAAGGTCGGCGTTACCATGGTCTGCATGATCGTGCTGGTCACGCCGCCAAATATTCTCTCCGCAATTCTCGGTCGGCTGTAGGCGCCCATAATCAGGAGATCGGCACCGAAATCGGTCAGCCGGTTCTCGATCGCCGCCGAGACCGGAATGCTTCCCGATTGCTCATTGCGGATTTCGACCTTGACCTTGTGACGATCAAGTGCCGCCGCAATCTCGGCTGCGTTCATGATAGCGCTCTTCTCGGCGTCATCCTCGCCATCAATCACCAGAATCTCCACAAAGCTTGCGGCCATCAGAATAGGCAACGCATCGAATACCGCACGCGCAGCTTCCTTGGAATCCTTCCAGGCGATGACCACTTTTTTGAATTTAATCGCATCCGTGCAGGTATAGGGAATCAGCAGCAGTGGCCGCCCTGTTTCAAAAAGCAGCGACTCGATATCGTCCGCACTATCGCCGGGCGTTGATGGGTCAGTTTGCTGCGTTACGACAAGATCACAGGCAAATGCGCTGGTAATTGCTGACACGGCGCTGTCACCCATGAAGTTCTCGAAACCCCGGAACTCGTGGGAAATCCCTTCCTTTTCGCAATGACCGGTAAACCAGGTCTGGAGTTCATCCATCCGTTCCTTGTTTGCCTCGATGATCGCCTCGTCATAGGCCGCCGCGCCAACGCCGGCAACCGGCATATAGGCCAGCGCAGAAGTCTCTGCATGCACCGCGATGACATGCGACTCGTTGGCCTGGGCAAACGGGGTGATGGCATTCATGACACGGCGGCCATCTTCTTCACTGCGAACGACGGTAACGATGGTTCTGTAATGCATGAAATACTCCCTCACTTGGTTCAGACAGGATTCCCGCCAACAGGCTTTATGGTAATTTAGCAGGATCAGTCAAAAGCGCATTGATCCCGGTCAACGGACTTACCGATGTGCCGAATCACGCAATCTAGAATAGTTTCCCCTGACTTGACGCTGTTTCTTTCGGTTCTTTCTTTTTGCCAGGTTTTTTGGACGGTGATCCGCCGCCAGCTCCAGCAACAGCATCTACCTTGCCATCATGGAACTGCACCGAAAATTCCTCACCGGACTTCAAACCGACTGCGCGCGTAATTGCACTGCCGTCCTTGCCGCGCACAAGCGCAAATCCGCGTTCCAGCACCCGTTCATGGCTCAGGCTTTCCACCAGGCGCCAGCTTTGCTCAAACCGCGACCGCGCCGTTGTGACAATCCGTTCCAGCCGCTGCCAGTTCAACCGGTTTGCCGCAGTGGTGATCTGGGTCGATTTCCGTCCGCAGATATTGGAATAGGCCATCACCAGCCGCCTGCTAGCGTGGCCGGTTCGTTCGCCTTCCAGCCGAACCCGCCTGCGGATAATCTCCGGTGTCAATCTTGCGCTTGCCGCTTTCAGATCAGCGCGCTTGCCATGTGCCGCCATCACCAGCGCGTTTGAAAGGCGTGCGGTCAGATTGTCCAGGTTCTGCCGCGGCGCAGACAATATGTCTTCCGGTCTGCCCAATCCGCGCATGGCCGCACGCAGATCGGCACTGGCCGCGTCGAGCTTGCGCCGCAATCCGTTCGCCAGCCTTGCACCCAGCGTCGCGGTGAAGGCTTCTATCTCGGCCTTGACCGGTACGGCCATTTCCGCTGCCCCGGTCGGCGTGGGCGCACGCACATCAGCCGCCAGATCAATCAGCGTCCAGTCGGTCTCGTGGCCGACCGCCGAGATGAGCGGAATATCGGACCGCGCTGCGGCGCGAACCACATCTTCATCATTGAACCCCCAAAGATCCTCGATCGACCCTCCGCCACGTGCGACAATTATCAGGTCCGGACGTGCAGTCTCTCCGCCGGTCTCAATCGCATTAAATCCGTCAATCGCCCTGGCCACTTCACCGGCTGAAGTCTCGCCCTGCACCCTGACTGGCCAGACAATGATATGCAGCGGAAACCGGTCGGCGATACGGTGCAACACATCGCGGATCACGGCACCGGATGGGGACGTCACCACGCCGATAACGCTCGGCATATAGGGCAGTAACTGTTTGCGCTCCTCGGCAAACAACCCCTCTGCCGTCAGCTTCTTCTTGCGCTCTTCCAACAACGCCATGAGCGCGCCGGCGCCGGCTGGCTCCATCGCTTCAATAATGATCTGATATTTCGACTGCCCGGGAAAGGTCGTTAATTTGCCCGTCACGACAACTTCAAGCCCCTGTTCGGGCTGTGTCTTGAAGCGTGAGACAACGCCTTTCCATATCACGCCTGCCAATACTGCGCGATCATCTTTCAGATCGAGATAGACATGACCCGAGCCCGGCCGCGAAACCCGGCCAATCTCGCCGCGCACCCGCACCTGGCCGAAATTGTCTTCCATCGTTCGCTTAAGCGCAGCAGAAAGCTCGCTGACGGTACGTTCCGTCAGATTATTGCCGGGCATGGCCTCAATTGGTTCGCCGGTACTGGAATCGAATTGGCTCATTGCGGCAATCTAGCAGAAAAAGAAATCACGAAAACCGGAACATTGGATAATGTGTGAACCACCCTGCATTCGGCCCGCAAGACCTCCGCACAGACCATCTTCTTCCGTAACTTGTTGAAAAAGGTTGCTAGTATTACTGACTGGAATCCGTGAATGCGCTAAACAAAAGAAAACAAATCCATTTGTGGTACATCAATGGACTTTACCTATGCTTTCCTGAGTGTATTCCTTCGTGACCTTGTTCACGCCGGTCCGCCCCTTATTGTCATTGCCGTATTAATCGCCGCGATCGGCTATGTCATTGGCAAACTGGAGGGCTGGTCGATATCAAACTCGATCTATCACGCCTTTGTTGCGGCTACGACAGTCGGCTATGGTGACTTACGACCGTCACAGAACCTTACGAAATTTCTTTCGGTGTTGCTGGCCTTTATCGGAATTGTTTATGCAGGGTTGATTGTCGCCATCGCTGTACATTCCGCTCAGATCGCTTTTCAGGAGATCGACGGGCCAAACATCAAGCCGATCCTGTAATCTGGACAGATATCTGTCCAGGTTGATCTCAGTACAGGAATTCATCGGTAAGATTGGGCCGAAGCGCTCGCGCAATTGCCAGCACGATCAACGCGCAACTGATAAGCACCAGGGCGTAAAGCGATCCATTTGCCCACAAGGCTGCACTTCCTGCCCAGAAGATTGACGAGAATGCTTCTGCAAAGGTCGCCACCCGCGATGAGGTTTGCCGCCTGCGGAAATTTGATCGTCTCGCCTGGCTCCGGAACCACAGCTGGATAGCCGTCGCCGACGCTGCCGCCGCAAGAATGCAGCAGGCACAGACCAGCGCGACCTTCATATCCGCCCATGCCATGACCAGAAGGATGGGCACAACCAGGACCGCAACCGCCGAAAGCACCGCCTCGACCTTTGCCCGGATGATGGAGGTTCGCGACACGGGCGCGGTTGCGACCAGTTGCGGCGCGTCTTCACCGGAAATCGCCAGCCAGGCCAGCCCGCCTGCCAATTGACCCGATGCCATTACCAGTACCGGCGCGATAACGGTCGATAGCGCGCTCGTGGTGCCAAAACCCTGCCACAGCATGAAGGCCGGCGGGATCAGGTAGAATACCTGCATCAGCGTCTGCGATATCAGCCAGTGATCGCGCAACAGCAATTTCCATTCCTTCAGCCTGAGCGTTGGAATAGCGCCGCGCTGACGGAAACTTGGTCCGCGATCACGGGTCTTGCTGATGCCTTGGGAAAGACCTGCGGCGGCCAGAACCTTTTCCGAGAACCCGGATGAGAATGCCGCAATGGCCCAACCAAACAGGAGAACCGCGCTGATAACAACCAGCATGAGCGGACCTGGTTCGCCCATCGCCGCTCTTGCCGGTATCCATAACAGGCTGTCATTGTTCGGTGCCCAGCTCCGCACCGTGTCAGATACCAGGAAATCAAGCCGGGATACCGAACCGATCGAGGCAATGGCAGCCAATTGCACCCCGATAATGAACACTGCGCCGACCAATGCGGCAACAATCTGGGAAATCAGCCTTGTGCGCTTCGCGCCGACCGTCCTGAACAGTATGATTGTCAGCGAAAGCGAAAAAATCGTTGCAATGATGCCTAGCCCGAAGATCAACAGATAGGCGCCCAGCCAATAGGGTGAATGGAGTACGGCCAAGACATTGATTGCTGGCGCCGCAAGCAATAACGAAAGCATGGTCGTCGAAAACGCAACCGCTGCGATCCGCACGGTGAATACCCGCCGGGTCGAAGCCGGCGACGACAGGATGAGATCAAGATCCGATCTCGCATAAAAGACGCGTGTCACCGATTCCATTGCCTGGCTGCTCATTAATGAGAACGACAAAGCGATCAATCCCGTGACGATGATCAGAACACCCTGGTCGTTGGCGCCGCTCTCCGTAAACGGCAGGGAGGGGCCGATAACCGCCCAGGCAAACACATGCATGATGACCGATGCGATCAGAATAAATATGATCACCGCCATCTGACGATGCGGTTTCCCCGCCGTCATCATGGTGATGAAGTCCCGCCAGGACAGGCTCAGTTCATGGCGCGCAAACCATGTAAGCGATGCCGGACTGCTCATGCAGCATCCTTGCGATTTTCAGGTGTAACCACTGTTTCATCCTCGGCAACGATGTCGAGGAATACCTCTTCCAGGCTTCCTTCGCCCTTGCCGGCCAGTTGGCGCAACTCGCCAAGCGTGCCTTCGGCAACAAGCTTGCCATTGGCAATAACGCCGATCCGTTCGGCCATGCGCTCGGCAACTTCGAGAATATGCGTGGTCATGATCACGGTGGCACCACGACCGACCCGGTCGAGCAGCACATCCTTGACCAGCCGCGCGGATGCCGCGTCGAGCCCGGTCAGCGGCTCATCGAGAATGATCAATTTCGGCTCATGAATAAGCGCGCCCGCAAGCGCAACCTTCTGCCGCATGCCCTTGGAGAAGCCTTCGCAGCGTTCGCCCGCATGGGGCGCCAGTTTGAGCCATTCCAGCAGTTCTCCGGAACGTTGTGCCGCAAGCTTTGCGTCGACACCCCAAAGCCCTGCCACGAATTCGAGATATTCCGCCGGTGTCAGCCGGTCATAGATCATCGGTTCATCGGGAACCCAGGCAGTAATCCGCTTGGTTTCCAAACCATCCGTCAGGGCGTTCTTGCCGAAAACATGGATCGTTCCCCGGTCGGGCAGCAATAATCCGGCCACCATCCGAAGTGATGTTGTCTTGCCGGCGCCATTTGGTCCGAGCAGTGCATAAAACTCGCCGCCGCGTACTGTCAGGTCCAGGCCTGCCACGGCCGGGCGGTCAAAGGCCTTGTGAAGACCCGAAATTTCCAATGCATTATCAGGCATATGCGCTTTCCCTGTATGGTCCGCGCGCCACAATACATCAATGAGGTTTCCCGTCGGTAAACCAGTTACTAACGATTTGCTCTATTTGCTACTGTTTAAATTCCCGGAGACTAAAGCTTCTTCATGCCCTCGAGATATTGATCGAAGATCGATTCAATGCCCTTTTGGTAATCGCTTTGAACCTTGCGTCCGGTTTCGAACATCTCGCCGAACATTTCCTCAAACCCGCCCATTCCGGGCGTTTGACTGGATGATTGTTCCCGGTCTTGCTGCGGCTCAGTTCCGGCACTCTGCCCGAAAGCCATGCCGCCGCGCATCATTTCCTCAAACATTTTTCCAAACGGGTTATCTTGCATCGAACTACCGCTGCTGCCCGCATTATGACCGGCGCCACCCATCATCTGCTCGAACATCTTTCCCCACGGGTTGTCAGCACCAGCTTGCGGCATATTCTGTTTTGCACCACCCATCATTTCCTCAAACATCTTGGCGAACGGATTATCCATCGCGCTGGGTTGCCGCGAAGAGGTTTGGCCGCTGGCAGCCGACATCTGCTCGAGCATCCAGCCCAGGGGGTTGCTGGCCATGTCCGAGGATTGATTTGCCGTACCGCTCATCTGCTTGAACAGGCCACCAAAAATCATCGGCGCCATCGTCGGAAGCATTTGTTTCATCATTGTTTGTGAAAGCCCGCTCATCTGCGCAGCATTGGCTGCGATCGCCCGGCTGACTTCCTTGGAACCGAAAAGCTGACCCAATATCGCATTGCCTTCCGTCATGCCGTCATTTGAAAACGCCAGGTTCGGATTTTCGAAATAGTTGAGATGCTGCCCATTTGCCATCGCCTGCATGAAGTTCATGAATTGCAATGGAGCCGCAGTACTGCGTTTCAATGCTTCACTGAATGCCGGCATCAGCGCTTCCATCGCAGCTTCAGTTTGTTCATTGGAAAGACCATACTGTCTGGACATCTGCCGAAAGGCCTCCCCATTTCCGCTTTGAGCAAGCATTTCCATTAGTGGCAGCATTTCACCCTCCGGTCGCTATACGGGAAAATCAAAATTCTTCCCAGTTTTTTCTGCGTCTTAAACCGTCATTAACCATACCTCTAATAGCATGGTCTTGTTCAACAATATCGGCTTGTACGGAATCTTGCTATTGCTAACTTCACAAAACAACGTTGCGACACGGCCTTCATCCAGGGTGGCTTCCACAAAAGAACTGCCGGCCAGAAAAAGAAATCGCACGCCGCGTATCGCCTACATCATCGTTGATGGACAGGAAAAAGGCGTACCTTGCACCATGCGGGATTTCTCCAAAGAGGGAGCCTATGTGACACTTGGCGGCTGGATCGGGGTTCCCGAAACCTTCACGCTCTATGTCGATCCGCATGGCGCCCGCTTCAAATGCCGGGTTTTATCCAGGCGCGGCAGTATCGTCCAGGTAGCCTTCGAAAGCTGATCCCGGTCCGGATTTCCTGACATTATGCGTCTGGCCCGCCGCAAGCGGGCAAGCGCTATTCGTATATTTCAGATCTTGAACCTATATTTTCACCTGATCTCCTTGGGGATCCGGTGCGTATTAGCATGTGCGAATTCATGGGTTGTTAAAAAAGGTAATATACACGTATAAAGTGTATATACTTTCGGAGAGCCCTATGAACCAGACGGCATCTAAAGCCATTTGCGAACAACCGGATTCGCCGTCCTTTGTTGAACAAAGGGGATCAAGGCGCGTTCGTGTGTTGAAGAGCGGGCATGCTGCAATCAATAGCGGTTTTACTTCATTCCGCGTATTGATCCGGGACCTAAGCGAGACCGGTGCAAAATTGGTATCCGAAGACGAACACAACCTACCCAGCCGGTTCAACCTCCATATCGAGCTGGACGGGTTTCAGGTAGATTGTGAATGCGTTTGGAGAGAGGGTCACACCTATGGTGTACGCTTTACTGGAAAAAAACAGTCGACAAGGGTGATGCGAAATCAGGTAGTGCAGCCAACGCTGGCACCCGACGAAAACGAGCAGGGCGCCGACCTCGCCGAAGTTGTCGACGCTGAAGCAGAACGGGAGCAGGAATCAGCTGCTGAGAACATTATCCCAGTCGATACAAGAATTCCGATCAAGAACCTTCGGTCCAATTCGGTATTTGGCAGGCGGCGCTGAGGGAACAATCAGTACGCATATTCATCAAAGAGTTTCAGAATATCACCGCCCCAGCTTTTCTCATACTTCATTAATAGCCGCTCAGCAGGCGATATGCCGGAAGCGACCGTTTCACGCACCGGTTCAAGAAATACGGTTTCCAATTCACCCTCATCATTGCGGTGATCGCGTTCGACCAATCCGGATATTGAAATTTCAAGAACCTGTTTGGCAATCTCGCCAAGATTGATGCCATCAACTTCGGTGCCCAGCGCCTTGACGGGCACCTGGTCACGGATTTCCCCGACCATGCGTGCATCCCAGTCCTTTGTCAGTTCCCAGGCTGCATCCAGCGAATTTTCGGAATACAATAATCCAACCCAAAACGCCGACAAGGCGCAGATATCCCGCCACGGCCCGCCATCCGCGCCGCGCATCTCGATATAGCGTTTCAGCCTGACATCGGGGAAAAGTGTCGTCAGATGATTATTCCAGTCGCCATAATTGGCGCGCCCATCCGGTACCTCATTCTCGAGTGCGCCATCCATGAATTGCTGGAACGTTATGTGCGTGCAGTCATAATATTTTCCGTCCCGGATGACGAAATACATCGGAATGGAAAGTGCCCAGTCGACATAGGCTTCAAATCCGAATTCCGGTTCGAGCAGGAATGGATGATATCCGCCGCGCTGATTGTCAGTATCGCGCCAGATATTGCTGCGCCAGGACAGCAGGCCATTTGGCTTTCCGTCAGTGAAGGGTGAGCGGGCGAACAATGCCGAGGACAAGGGTTGCAGTTTTTGCGAAACCTGGACCTTGCGACGCATATCGGCTTCGCTGGCAAAATCGAGATTGGTCTGGATGGTCGCTGTCCGGTACATCATGTCCAGCCCCTGGCTACCTACCTTGGGCATGTAACGCGACATGATTTCATACCGGCTTTTCGGCATCCGCGGCGTTTGTTCAAGCGTCCATAACGGGCTGGCGCCCACTCCAAGAAATCCAACACCGAGTCTGCCTGCTACCGATTTTACCATCGCCAGATGGGCATTGGATTCCCGGCAGGTCTCATGCAGGGTTACGACAGGCGCACCTGAAAGTTCAAATTGTCCGCCGGGTTCCAGGGAAATCGCACCATTGCCGTTCTTTTCGGCAAGCCCGATAATTCTGCCGTCATCTTCTATCGGATCCCAGCCAAGTTCGGCCTGCATGCCTTCCAGAAGTGCCCGAATCCCGCGCTCCCCCTCATAGGGCACCGGCGCCTTGTCGCTTAGGTAAAAACCGAACTTTTCGTGTTCGGTACCAATACGCCAGCTGTCCCGGGGCTTGCAGCCCTTTTCCAGCCATTCAACCAATTGTTGCCGGTTTTCGACAGGTGTCAGATCAGTCGTATCTCGCGCCATGCCCTGTCCAAACTGATATCCCCCAATAATGCACTCACGCACGCGAAGGCCGTTTAACGGCCTCCCTGCAATAATGAAAACTGGCGAAGTGATAGGTCCGTCGCTTTTTTGGTGCAAGCAAAACTTTTCTAATAATCACTCAAGAAAATTGAAGCAGATCACGACTTTGTTTGCTTCCAATCACCGGCAATCAGTTGAACCACTGCGAACGCGGCGACCGCAGCAGTATCCGCGCGCAGGATTCTTGGCCCCAGCGAAATTGTGGTCACAAAGGATTTCGACAGCAACAGTTCACGTTCTTCTTGCGAAAACCCGCCTTCAGGACCAATCAATACGGCGAGCTTCTTGCCATCAAGTTCCGCAAGCTTGTGTGCTGTATCTTTATCTGAAGCAGATTCATCGCAAAAAACCAGCCTTGTATCCGCATTCCATTGATCCAGAAAAACATTAAACTTGATCGGTTCCCTTGTCTCGGGAACAGATAATATCCCGCATTGCTCCGCTGCCTCGATGGCATTGGCGCGAATGCGTTCTATATTCACCCGGGAATTCTGTGTGTGATGGGTCAGAATTGGTTGCAAGACGCCCGCACCCATTTCAACTGCCTTTTGCACCATATAGTCCAGCCGCGCATGCTTGAGCGGGGCAAAGCAGTAAATCAGCTCGCTGGCTTCAGGTTGTTGCCGCGTTTGCGAAACGGGGACCAGGGCACATTTTTTCTTTCCCTGACGCTCGATATCCGCAAGCCATTCACCATCGCGGCCATTAAACAGAAGCACCTTGCCGGAATTATCAAGCCTCAGCACGTTCAGCAGGTAGTTTGCCTGGTTTTTGTCAGTTTCAATCCGCGTGCCGCGATCAAGCGGTGCATCCAGATAAAGCCGGGGTGTCCTGAAATCATAACGTGCCATTGAACCGCGATATCTGCTTTCTCGTTCCGGTTCAACTCTTGGCGCTGTCATGCCAGACCGGCACATAGCCGGCTTCAAGTGCCGCGATTGTGGATTTCGGAGTGACGACAAAGAAACGTTCGTCGCTGGTTTTTTCGATCAACGCTCGCAATTCGAGGGCTTGTTCATAACCGGAAAATCGCCAGGGCAGGAGTGTACCGGCTTTGAATGCAAAGAAAGTACCTTCTCTTTCCAACATGGTTCCGTCGGGCAGTTGCAGGATTTCATCAGCATCAATCGATTTCGGCGCAACTTTCGCGCTCAATCGTCTTTCTCGATGCAGGATCCTGTCCATGGACGGCGCGCGGCCATCACAATCCTTGTTCCCGTTTGCAAAACCCGCACTGAAAGCGTTGGCATTTTTTCGCCTGCAGAAGAAACAGGGTCGATGGCCTGCAGCCAGTGCTGTCACCTCGTCGAGGAAGAAGAGCTCGCTCCATCCGGCCCGGCCCGGCCCATTCTGATATCCCCACACATCGCGTCTTCTTCCTTTCCACTCGCAAGTGCAAGTAATCCAGGAGTGGGTCGTCCAGCGTTTGCCGTTACCGGTTCTTGTAACGGGATCATGGATCACGCCACGATTGCCGGTGAACATGCCTCGGTCCGAAACCGCGTGTAGCGTTCCGTCAGGCGCGACGCGATTTTTGAGCGGCATTGGTTGCGCCTTTGACAACAATGATATGCAGCCTGACGGGGCCATGCGCTCCCATGATCAGGGTCTGCTCGATATCGCCCGACCGCGAAGGCCCGGTTATCATGTTTACGGTTCTCGGCATCTTGCCATTCTTGTATCGTCGCCGCAGCCTTTGCCACACGGCCTCATGGTCGTTCTCGATGTCCTTGGCATCCACGACAACAATGTGGTTTTCGGGCAGAAAGTTTATGGTGGTCGGATTTTGCGACCCCGACGCCAGGACGAGCGTGCCCGACTCGCTGATCCCGGCAAATCCATGGCTGAGGCCCACCAGGTCGGTTCCGTCACTGGGCCCGGTTTTTACCTCCGGACCACCTCGTTTCGGCCATTTTATCTTCTTTAGGCGGGTATCCGTGCCTTGGCGTATGGATTGGGGAAGATTGTGATCACGAAGCCATTTCGAGATTGCCAGCGCTTCATCCCCGGCGGAAACGACATCCACACTGGCCGCAGCCTGCTTTGCCTTCTCGGCGAATTTCTTTGTCTTTTGGGCGAGGGTTCTGGGTCCTTCCGGCAGCACCCCAGCAGGATGTTCCGCAATCCGTGACTCGACATCCTTGCGCCGTTGTGCGGCACTTTTCCTTCCCTTGATCGCTTTTCTGATACTGGCGAGTATTTCGGCCTTGCTGCTCATCGCGCCTGCTCCGGGCGTTGACGCTTCCACTGGCTGACAAATGTACCGCCCTGCGGTGCTGGAAGATCCCGGTCGGCAGTCCAGCTGCCGGCCATCAGAAATTTTCTGAAACGGCCCCGCCCGGTCCCCAATATTCGCATGCCGGTTGTCGCGATATTGGTCGCTAGCCGATAGATAGCCGGTCGTTTTGCCATCCAGGCCCACAGCTGCAGATAGCGCCGCTGACCGCTTGGCATCATGTGACGTTCATATTCCCGTTCCCGCCAGTTGCGCATCATTTTTGGAAGCGGAATGCGCATTGGGCATACCTGTTCGCAACGGCCGCAGAAAGTCGATGCATTGGGAAGGTGCCCACCCTTGTCCACGCCTATTAGCTGCGGCGTCAATACGGCACCCATCGGCCCGGGATAAACCCAACCATAGGCATGTCCGCCGACTGAATGGTAGACCGGGCAATGGTTCATGCAGGCACCACATCGAATACATCGCAACATGTCCTGAAACTCGGTCCCCAACATGTTCGAGCGGCCATTGTCCAGAAGTATGACGTGATACTGCTCCGGCCCGTCTACATCTGTCTTGCGTCTGGGCCCGGTTGAGAGCGTTGTGTAGACACTCATCTCCTGCCCGGTCGCAGACCGCGCCAGAACCCGCAATATCTGGCTCATATCCTCAAGCGTGGGAACGATTTTCTCGATCGAGGCCATCACGATATGCACTTTTGGAAGGGTCTGGGTCAGGTCACCATTGCCTTCATTGGTCACGATCACCGATGTACCGGTTTCGGCAACCAGAAAATTTGCGCCGGTAATTCCGACATCCGCAGCAATGAATTTTTCGCGAAGAATACCACGTGCTTCAAGCAGCAGACTTTCCGGTTCTTCCATTGGCCGATCCGACGGCAAATGGGTATGGGCCTGTCTGAAATCTTCTGCTACCTGGTCCTTTGTAACATGCACCGCGGGCGCAATGATGTGGCTGGGATGTTCACCTCGCAACTGGATGATGTATTCGCCCAGATCGGTCTCGATCGGGGTAATACCATTCTTCTCGAGGAACTCGTTGAGCGCGATCTCCTCGGTGATCATCGATTTGCCCTTGGTGACCGTCTTGGCGTTCACCTTTCGGCAGATGTCCAGGACCAGACCGCGTGCTTCGATACTGTCCTGGGCCCAATGGACGTGACCTCCCTGGGCAACAACGCGTTTCTCATAGGCTTCAAGATAGAGATCAAGATGCTCCAGGACGTGGTTCTTGATGTCCCTTGCATTGTCTCGAAGTGCTTCAAACTCGGGTAGTTCGGCAATTGCCTTTAGCCGCTTGTCGATAAAATTGCCGCGCACATGTTGCAGCGCGCGTTGCAATTGTTTGTCTTTCAGCGCCTTGCGCGAGTTTTCCTTGAATTCCGGGGAGTGGATTTCAACCATCGGAACCTCGCGATTCCTGCTTGCTTTCGGCGATCGGTGGCTTGTCGGTCATTCCGGCAAGAACTTCCGCAACATGCCGCACATGGATGTTGCTTCCCTGCCGTTTCAATTTACCGGCCATGTTCAGCAGGCATCCCAGATCGCCCGCCAGGAGCAGGTCCGGTCTTACCGCCTCTATTGCCGTGGTCTTTTCGGAAACGATCGAATTTGAGATATCGGGATATTTCACCGAGAACGTACCGCCAAATCCGCAGCAGACATTGGCGTTTTTCATCTCGGAGAGTTTCAGACCCTTGACTGTCGCCAGCAACTCGCGAGGCTGATCTCGGATACCGAGTTCGCGCAAACCGGAACAGGAATCGTGATAGGTCACTGTGCCGTCATACTGCGCGTCGACACTCGTCATTGAGCAGATTTCAGTCAGGAAGGAGACGAGTTCATAGGTCTTGCTCGCAAGCTCCTTTGCCCGTTTTTCCATGGCCTTGTCGCCGGCAAACAGGAGCGGATAGTGCTTCCGGATCATGCCCGCACACGAACCGGATGGTGCGACCACATAATCGAATTCCTCGAAGGCGGTAACCACCTTTTCGGCAATTTCACGCGTATCGGCTCTGTCACCCGAGTTATAGGCTGGTTGCCCGCAGCAGGTCTGGCTGATCGGAACAAATACCTCGCAGCCCCCATCCTCCAACAGCTTTGCTGCTGCAAAACCAACGCTAGGCCTGAACAGGTCCACCAGACAGGTTACAAAAAGGCCCACGCGTAGTTTTTCGGTCATCGGAAAATTCGTTCCTGCCTGTTCCTGTCTGAATGACTTTATCTGCGCTTGTGGGCACTGGTGAGGTATTTTGCAAGTCGCAATTCGGAAACTT
>JBCCEP010000063.1:0-14044 GCA_039030215.1 Pseudomonadota bacterium | reverse complement strand
GTTGATTTTATTAGCGGCCCCTTTCGCCGGGCAAGGGCCAGCGCGAACGCGCTGAAGAAGATAAAACGGACCCAAAGAATTTGCGGCGCGGAATATTCGACCGTCAGGACCTTGATGACGGCATCATGCGCTGCGAATATCACCATCGCCGTAATCGTCAGCAGGATCCCACGAACAGGATTGTTATCGCTGGAATGGGATACTGGATCGGCCAAGCGGGAAACCTTTTCGACGTACAGGCGCAATAGTGTTTGGCCGGCCTGAATATTTGGCCAACTCTGTAACGTTTAGCGGACATTAGTCATCAGAACCAGTGACAGTATCGCAGGTAACTGTTAGTTTTCATAAGATTGTTCACCGGCTCAATTCAGAACAGCAGAATTCCACCCCCTCCGCCACAGACCCGTTTCTGATAGTGTCTCATCATCTCAAAAACATAAATAATATAAGCACTTTATCGTGGATGCCCTTTCTCGCTGGTTTTGGGTGCCCCGCTGGCGCCTAATGGGTAGATTGGGTTGATTGGCCAAGAGAGTCGTCTGGTTTCGGACAATTTCATTCGGGTCTCAGCCGCCCCATAACAACAGCATTGACCCATTTGCCATCGATCAGCACGTAGTCGCGCATCGTACCTTCGATCTCGAAACCATATTTCTCATAGGTTTTAATCGCGCGCTTGTTGTTTTCCCAAACCACAAGGCCCAGCCGGTGTATACCCAGCCAGCGTTCTGCCAAGTCAATCATCTCTTGAAAGAGCGCCCGGGCGACACCTTTGCCTTGATGGTCGGCGCGCACGCATATCATGTTGATCTCACCTACATGCGCGTGGCGGGGTAGATCGGGATGAGTAATCAATTCGGCAAAGCCGACCACCTTGTTTTCAATTTCTGCAACCAGTTTGTATTTGCCAGGTTCAGGCTGGATGCGCGTGTGTGTTGTTTCTGGTGGCATATATTTCAACCGCATCGTACCCTCGACAACATGCTGACTGGTCAGGATTTCATGTACCGCCGGTGCATCTTTATCCTCAACATTCCTGATTGAAATCGACATGACCTGACCTTCCCCTGTCACGAACAGCGAGCCCGAACGCAATCGTCCATATTATTTCCTGTCCTTGAGCTGCACACCAGGGCCGCCACTGTTTTTTTGGGAATGAAATTTCCGCTGGCATCTTGAAGCGTCTGCATTACTGCCGAGCGCGATAATCCGCAATCATAGCTGCAGTGATATCTCGTTCATAACACAACGGAGACGCCACGCCTGGATTCGAATACGCGCTGTCCCCTCCACATCGTCTTCCATTACGCATGACATTGTAAGGGCACGGACAGGCACCCCTGTAGAGGGCGATCGACCTATTGATCAGCGCAATCCTTATTTGGCTATCTGACAATTGGGGTTTCTGCGTGTTTTGGGGAATTGTAGCAAGGGATGTGTTTGGTGATTTCCATGGTATCAAGTATTCACCGTGAACCCAGCCCGAAAACCGTTCGCCCTCTATATGGCGCCAATCGTTGTGCGCTGCGGTGATTGTAACGCGGTCGTTTCGCTTCAAGGTCCAGACGTGCCGGGATTCTGTGCTGGGGCCGGCCCGGACATTCAGGCGCTCGGCGTCGACATACATTGTCCCGAATTGAATTCCTGTTGATTTGATCGACCCGGTGGGGACGATGTTCACCGGCGCATTTCTTCTTTGGGGTACAGGGATTGCATCCTGTTTAGGCGGTATACTGCCAACTATGTCAGTCAAACTGACATCCGTAAGACCGGAGTCATCCAGTGCACGTATTACAGTATCGTCGTAGCCTTTACCAATTGCCCAACCAACAAAACCGACAACCAGTACCAGAGGCCATGAAACCTTCCGCATCATCACCCGCCGTTGCGATTCTTTTTTTACTATATCGCAAAAGCTGTGGTCGCCAAAGGTGAGTAATCTAATGGGGCGCGAAATCCGGCCAAGACGCAGAATATTGTGTTTTAGTTTAGCAGCGAATCTAATTTCGCTGTGTCATAATATTCAGTGAACTCTACGCATTTCCCATTCTCAAACTGCCAGAAATGTACCGTGTGGATTAATGCTGTTTCACCAGTTTTCTTTGAACGTAGTTTCATGGAGAGCTGACATGCTGCTTTGTTGCCGTCTACCAGAATGTCCTTTGTATTTACTTCTTCATAGTCGAATGCCTCGGCCAAAGCGATCAGCCTTTGTTCCATTGCTTCGCGGCCTTCGCAGCAACCACAAAACTGCTCAGGTGCACCATTCTGAGGCCAATCGAATTTGATGTTGTTGGCAAAAGTAGAAATTGCTCCTGGCAAATCACGGTTCGCATAGGCGGCATAACATTGCTCAATCTTGGATCTAACAGACATGTTCAATATTCCCTAAATGATACTGAGGAAAAATAGTATTCTTCCAAAAGCTCCATAAATCAATTTCAGTTTTTTGTAGTATCAATGTTGAATTTCATTGATAGACAGCGCAATGCTGAACGCTTGATCGTGTTTAGCTTATCACTCTGAATAACAAGATCATCTACATATGCGGAACTCTCGCTAAAATTTTATGATTCCCAACTACACTAGATTCGGATGATGAAGAATCTGAAAAGCAAACAAGGCGAGATATTACTAAAGCCGAGCATCAAGAAATGGGGTACGATGTGGTTCGCGATGACCGCACTATTTCTCTATATGCTGATTTCGGAAGCTGATAGCGGGTGGGACTGGTTTGACTGGTTGGTGGGGCTGTCGTCTTCATTCGGGATATTGATTTCAACCTTTCAACTAATTCCAGGTTCCTCAAGCTTGAGAATTGGTGATAATGGATTCACCATCACGAAATTCTTCAAGAAACGCTTCGTAGGTTGGGGAGACTGTACAGAATTCAAAGTTTGGAGTCGTTACTCTAGGGGATTCAAGATGGCTGATTTTGTTGTGTTTTCGACCGGCCGCAATGGGCTATGGGACCAATACAGCAAACGATTATCTGGCAAGGATGATTGTCTTCCCGATACATACGGAATGAAAGCAGAGGTGCTTTGCCAACTCATGAATGAGCGTAGACAGAAGTTCATCGACGAAAATTAAATTAATTTGCTTGGAGCAAATGTTACGTTGAGGACTTACACGCATAGGCAATTTGTTTGGGCCGTCAATCTTTCGGCATTGCTAGGCTGGGCTTGTCTTGCCTTGCCGGCAAGCTTTATCGGCACTTTTGTTTGGGGTCTTCTACTCTGGGCTGCAATCATCGGCCTTCCGATCGCATTTCTTTGCTGCTGGGTCATTGGCGCCCCGGTATTGCACTACATCATGCGTGACAGCATCACTTGGTTTGCGGCAATTGCCTGGGGTGCTGCAATCGGAGGCCTCATATCGCTTGCGGTGTTCGTCATAACGATAATTGTGGGCATCACAATGTATATGGGCGGGGAATTTCACGCCGAGACTGGTGGCCTTGATGTCGTAAAGTTCGTCGACGGCGTACTGTCGGCTAAGCTCTGGCTACAAATTCTCAAACTCAATCTGCTTTGGCTGGGTCTTGCAATCTTTATCGCGATAACTCTCAGAGCGATTATCGGGCCCGGAACGAAGAATTCTGCCTAATCGCACACGCGATAATATGTCCCGCAAATGCTTGAAATTTTCCTGGCTTCACCCTCACAATGAGTGATCCTGCAGCTCCCAATAGAGGTCAGTTTCCAGGGTACTGTTTGACCGTCGAGCCTGGAGAACACCAGCTCAATCATTATCGGCCAAACACCCCGCCAACACCGAAATGCAGGCAGTGAATAATGCCGGTTGCGCTATGTGCGGACCACATAGACGGAACATTTCGCATGGGTGACCACGTGGCTTGCCGTTGTTCCCAAAATATAATCCTTGATCTTGGGGTTGGCCGATCCCATCACGATCACATCCACATTTCGTTCCTCGGCAAGCTTGACGATTTGGCGGTGCACCGCTCCCAGGGAAACAACTGTTTCCAGTTCGACCTCATCAACTGGATAGGCTTCAACGAATTTCTCCAATGCCTTGCCCCAAAACGCTTCTGAATCATGGATATTCAGGTTGCGTTCCATCTCAGGAGCAACTGTTGCCACCAGAAGTTTGGCACCGCGGCGGCGTGCCATTGCCGCAGCTTCCTGATAAGCACTGTCGTCCAGCTTCGCGTGGCGCAGATTTATCGGACAAAGGATCAAATTTGTGTTGCGGGGCATGTCAGCCTTTCTGATGATTGATTGTAAAAACCTACCAGCTTGTAATTCGTCTCTCAATATTTGGATCTCAGACGCAGCCGGTTTACGAATTTTGAGACGAAGAATGATTGCAGACGGCAACCAAAGAGGAAGTTGTTTTATTCGCCACGGCTAAATCGCCGAGAGGCCTGTGAATGCTTTCATTGGTCCAATAAAACCGGGCCCTTGGTTGCGAAGTCTACACTTACCTTATCACCAACTTCGTAGGGCGCATCGACATCCGTAGTTGTCGAAAACAATTCGGCAACCTCGGTCTTTACAGTGAATTCGAGATGGTTCCCAACATAGGTCCTGCGGATTATTTCACCGGACAGGGTATTTTTTGATCCCGGCTTTCCGATCTGGACACGATTGGGTCTCACGCCCAGAAAAGCGCTGCCTGGCTTGAGGTCGCGGGCAGGCAGTTTGAGTTTGTAGGAACCAGTCACGACATCGGCAAGTTTGCCTGCAACCTTGCTGATTTCACAACTCAGGATATTTGCCTCGCCAATAAAGTCGGCAACAAATCGGCTGGCGGGTGCTTCATATAGTTCGCGAGGTGTTCCGTCCTGCGCAATGACGGCGTTGTTCATTACGATGATCCGGTCTGAAACTGCCAGCGCCTCTTCCTGGTCATGCGTTACATAGACAACCGTCAGTCCGAGGTTTTGCTGGATCTCGCGAATATCCTCCCTGACCTTGCGGCGCAGCTTGGCATCAAGGTTTGACAGAGGTTCGTCAAACAGGAGTACTTGCGGCTCCAATACCAGGGCACGTGCCACAGCTACCCGTTGCTGCTGACCGCCCGACAATTCGCTGGGCAATCGATCGCCATAACCGCCCAGGCCTACAATCTCCAAGCCCGACAAGGCACGGTCTCTGGTCTCCGACTTGTTGAAACCAGAAAACTTCAACCCGTAGGAGACATTTTCCAATACATTCATATGCGGAAAGAGCGCATAGGACTGGAAAACCATGGAAACATCGCGCTCTGTAGCCGGTAATGTGGTTACGTCGGTGTTTCCGATTTTTATCTTTCCTGATGTCGGCATTTCGAGACCGGCGATCATGCGAAGTGTCGTTGTCTTGCCGCATCCCGATGGGCCCAACAAGGTGACCAAGGTTCCTGCGGCAATGTCGACAGAGATATCGTCAACGGCTTTGACCGCTGTTCCATAGACCTTGGTTACGCCCTCGAAGGACACCGATGCTGCATTGCTGCTTGGTTTCAACATCTCATTCTGGCTCACACATTTGTTCGGGATTGGTCTAGTCGGCGACCGATCTTGGTTCGGCCCACCAAGAACTGCATCATGCCGACTACTGCCAGCATTACGAATATCAAGGTGGTTGAATAAGCGATCGCCAGACCATAATCATTGTTTTCAACCCGACCGATAATATAGCTGGTCGCCATGTCATATTCTGCGCTGACCAGGAATATGACCGCGGATATCGCCGTCATTGCCCGCACAAAGGAATATACCAGCGCCGCCAGTATGGCCGGCCTCAACAAGGGCAGTATTACTTTCAAGAATGTCTGCCAGGAATTGGCGCCCAGCGTCAGCGACGATTCGTCCAGGCTTTTGTCGAGTTGCGACATGGAAGCGATGCCGGCACGAACCCCGACAGGCATGTTTCGGAATATGAAGCTGACGACCAAGATTATACCTGTACCCGTAATTTCGATGGGCGGTACATTAAACGCCAGAATATAGCTGACACCAATGACCGTGCCGGGAATAGCAAATGAAAGCATGGTCCCGAATTCAAAGGCGTTCTTACCTGCGAAATTCTGCCGGGTCAGAAGATAGGCGGTGATCAAGCCAACAATAGCGGTCAATGGCGCTGCGATGCCGGCAATCTGGATGGTTGTCCAGAAGGAATTCCAGGCTGATCCGGTCCAGCGAATACCTTCTGCATCCAGCCGCACCGAGAACGCGGTGACATAGTGCTTGAACGTGAGGGAATTGTTGATTCCCCACAGTTCAACGAACGAACCGTAGATGATCATGCAATAGATGATGATCGTGAACAGCGTCCAGATCGCAGCGATGGTGAATACCGGGACGGCCATGGCCCTTGGGAGATGCGGATGGATGCCGCTATCTCCCTTTCCCGTCATTGTCGTATAGCTTTTCTTGCCGAGCCAGAACCGTTGCGCCCAAAAAGCTGCCAGCGTGAAGCCAAGCAGGACTATGGCAAGCACCGCCGCACGGCCCTGGTCGTACTGCGCCCCAACGATTGCGAAGAATATTTCTGTCGATAGCACGTCATAATTCCCACCGAGGACCAGCGGGTTTCCAAAGTCAGCCATCGATTCAATAAATCCAAGCAGGAATGCGTTGGCTATTCCTGGCCGCATTAACGGCCAGGATACGGTGCGAAATGTATTCCACCGATTAGCCCGCAGGGTTTGGGCGGCTTCTTCCATGGAGGGGCTGACGCCTTCGACCACGCCGATAAGGACCAGAAAGGCAATTGGGGTAAATGCCAAGGTTTGTGCAATCAGGATCCCGGGTAGTCCATAAACCCAGCGTGTTGGCTGGATGCCGAGCAGGTCGGAAACGAAAACCGTGATGCTGCCGGACAAACCGAATAGCAGGATGATCGCGAGACCGATGACAAATGGTGGCGTAATTATCGGCAGTACAGTCAACGCTCGCAACGCCTGTTTGAACCGCATATTGGTCCTTGTCACGGCAAGCGCGAAAGCCAATCCGAGCCCGGTGGTGATGATCCCCACCAGAATGGCAAGAAACAGCGAATTCCAGGCCGCGCCGCAACGACCACCGCTGGTAATGCAAGATAGTCCCCACAGGCGGCGGTCAGTGAACTTTTCGAAAAATACGCGGATCGAATAGCTGTTTTCCTCGGTTATAAACGCGGAAGCCAACATATTCATGATAGGATAGAAAACGAATGTTGTGACAATCGCGACGACGAAACCTATTGCGCCGACGACGAAAATATCCCCATTGACCGCTCCGCGCGCGGCAATTCCTTGTGTGAAGATAAAAAGGAAAGCGCTGGCAACCAGCATTGCACCGGAGCCCATGCCAAATTGCCGGTCGCCGAGCTCACCAAACAGCTGATTTAGCCACTCGAAGTTCCAGCCCCGAATGCCTATTGTGAATCCCTGCAGGATCATCCAGCCGAAGCCCAGCGCCCCTGCGATTACCAGTATTTTTCCGTAAGACTGATCACTGCGACTCTTGCCAATTGCCAAAAGCGGTATCGCCAGAAAAAGTGCAATCGGCATGAGCCATAATTTCTGGCCCTGTAGTCCCAGGAAGAGTGCCGGCGCATAATCATCGTCAAACGGATAGCCATCAAGCAGCCATTCGAACGAAAGGATGCCGTCTTCCAGCGCATACCAGGGCAACAACGCAAAACCAACCCATCCGACAATCAGCCAAAGGACCAATGTCGGATGGGTGACTTTACTCTCCAGTCGAGAGGTTTCGGCCAGCGTCACGGATTATTGCGGAAGCGTTGAAACCTCGTCGTCCCATTTTTTCAGGAGGCGCTTACGCTCATCGCTGGAACCATATTTCTTGAAATCGTAGTCGATCAGCTTGATCGACGACAGGTCAGGAGCGGAAGGTGAGGTCTCGGCACCCTTGTTTGATGGGACCTGGAATGCCTTGACACCAAGCGCCAGCGACTGGGCTTCATCTGTCAACGCCCAATCATAGAATTTCTTTGCTTCTTCCAGATTACGTGCGCCTTTGATGATTGACATTGAACCAATTTCGTAACCGGTACCTTCGCAAGGTGCCACGACCTCAATTGGAAAGCCGGATACAGCCTGATTGACTGCATCATGCATGAACACGATACCAATCGTGTTTTCTCCGCGGCCAGCAGCCTTGATTGGCGCAGATCCCGATTTTGTATACTGATTGATGTTCTTGTGCAGGTCTTTCATGAATTGAAAGCCATCATCTTCTCCAAAGAGCTGCACCATCGTCGCCAGGGTCGTATATGCCGTGCCGGAGGAATTGGGGTTTGCCATTTGGACGTGGCCTTTATATTCCGGTTTGGTGAGATCCTTCCAGCATTTTGGTTCAGGAAGATTATTTGCCTTCAACAGGTCAGAGTTATACCCATATCCAAGTGCGCCTGAGTAAATTCCGATCGTCTTGTCACCAGCAGATTCTGCTTGCGAGATCGCCCAATCGTTCAATTCATCGCGCATTGGCGAGACATATGGCTCGGTCAAACCCTCTTCTGCAGCCTGGAGATGCGGATCGCCGGTTCCACCCCACCAGACATCACCCTTTGGATTTGAAGATTCGGCTTTAACTTGTGCAAAGGTCTCCCCAGAACTCTTGCGCGTCATATTGACTTCGATGCCAGTGGCATCCTGGAAGCCATTCGCCATCACCTGACACCACTCCTCTTGCGCACTACAATAAAATGTAAGCTTGTCAGCGCTTGCCAATGCCGTCGAAGATGCAAGCAAGGCGCTTGAAAGAAGTGCGATCGTTGTTGTTTTTTTCATTTATTCCTCCCAGAAAAGTGTCACACGAGTTCCGTTGAAATACCTTACATGCTCATTTGGCCAATAATTTCACGGACTTGTCAATCGATTGTATTGCAAACTGGGATGATTAAAGATGAGTGGTATCATGCGGTACTTGACCCACCCACAGGTCGCCATTGATCCGGCAGCTCCGGTTTCACTTTGGTCCTTATCGAAAACCGGTATCGAGAGGACTTTGTCGATCGCAGCAAGTGAAAATCTAAAGGCAACTACGCAAATTGTTTCAAGTTGTGAAACCAAAGCGACCGAGACGGCGGAAATCATTTCCAAGGTTCTCGGAATCGAGTTTTTGGAGCGAGAAGGCATGCATGAAAATGATCGTACGGCCACCGGTTATCTTCCTGCCGCAGAATTTGAAGCGATGGCGGATCTGTTCTTTGCGCATCCGGAGCGGAGTATCAGGGGATGGGAGAGAGCGATTGACGCAAAAACTCGCATTGTAGCTGAAACAATGACAGTGCTGGATGACCACGACCTGGGAGACATACTGCTGGTCGGCCATGGGGCTGTTGGAACATTGCTTTATACTCACTTTGCCGATAAGCCGATTGATCGCAAGTTCGATCAACCTTCAGGTGGCGGCAATTATTTTACAGTAGATCTGGAAACTCTGAAGGCCGTGCACCATTGGCGGCCAATGGAAACGCTTTTGGTGGATAACAGCTATGAGTGATCAATTTGAGGATCGCCTGGAATTTGCAAAAAAGGTAGCAATGCAGGCAGGAAACCGTGCGACGGATTTCTTTAACTCATTAGGCAATTTGGTTATTGAATCAAAAGGTGCCCAGGATTTTGTATCCAATGCAGATCGTGATGTAGAGACCCTCATTCGAAGTGAAATCGCCAAAACATTTCCCGATGATGGAATAATAGGTGAAGAATTTGAAGACGTTATCGGCACATCCGACTTCACCTGGGTGATCGATCCCATCGACGGGACGACGAACTTTGTATCCGGCATCCCGCAATGGTGCGTGATAATTGCATGCATATACAAGGACATGACCAAAATTGGTGTGATCTACGAGCCTGGAGCGGATGAACTGTTCTCGGCAATGCAAGGCAATGGAGCGTTCCTCAACAATAAACCAATCGCGGTTTCGACTACGACCAGCCTCGATCACGGCACCTTGGGTGTCGGCATGAACGGTCGTACCGAGACAATTTCGGTTATCAAGTTCCTCGAGGAGTTGACCAATCGCGGTGGCATCTTTTTCCGGAACGCGTCTGGCGGGCTAATGCTTTGTTATGTGGCGGCTGGCCGGTTGATCGGTTACGCAGAACCGCACATGAATGCTTGGGACTGTCTGGCTGGTCAGTTGATCATCGCCGAGGCTGGCGGCTGTATCGAATCCCAAAGCGTAAAGGACATGCTTCAAGCAGGCGGGCGGGTCATCGCTAGTGCCCCGCCAATATTCGAGGAAATTGTCGCCATAGCTGACCGGGCATTCGATTAAATAGCACCTATCGGAATTGCCGACAGCTTACACTCCCGTCTTTTATCGGTGATTTATTGGTCAAGGGTCGAGAACCGGATTTTTTGTTGGTCCTCAACCTTCGGGTATCTCTTTAGTTTGCACAAGATTGCGGACAACTGATTGCGCTATCCATCGGCGACCGGCGGTGGTTCGAGCATATCTTCGAAAAACCAGGCTGCGAGCTCGTTTCGACTAGCCACACCGGCCTTCCGATATACGCTGGACGCCTGTTGGCGCACGGTCTTTTCCCGTGTTTCGCGGAGTTCAGCGATTTCCCTGAAGGACAATCCCTTCAACAGCATGATTACAACATCCTGTTCGCTCGCCGTCAGCTGCCAGGCATCAAACTGCTTCTGCATGACCGCACGGTACTGGCTGGCGAGTTTCTTCGATTGGGGGTCAAGCTGCGCGAGCCGACCACGAGCCTTTTTCAGTTGGCCACGAAGTTCGCCCAGTGCGCGTTGCTGAGCGAGGAATTCGAATACGAACCCGGCCAGCACGATGGCACTGAATGTAAATCGGAACAGGTCGTCGGCCATTGATCCGAGTGTCTCTCCGTCTTCAAGTTCGGAGAAGATTTCGGTGGCGCTGGTGCCAAGAACAAACAGTACGAAAACGGCAAATACCGTTCGCCGGAACGGCATTTGTCCAATCGTTTCAATCATGGTGTTTTCCTCGATTCCCTTTTGGCCAAGATATTAGCAACTGGCAGATTGTCCAAAATTGACCTTATGCCGTATCCGCCTTGTAGCTAATCCGGCATTTGTCCGATGGACTGAACATCACAACTTTGCCAGTCAATATTCCCATGAAAATAATCGCATTGGAGGACAAGGCCCATCAATTCGGCTTTGCACCCATTTGATGTTTCAATTGGAGAATCGTTATGCCATTTGCCATTTCCCGGCGGCAGTTTATTGCCGGTAGCGCTGCTGTGTTCGGCGCTTCACAACTGAATCCTGCCTGGGCGAAGGCGACGCCAGTGATGTTGCCGATACCGAAGCTGGTTGACGGCACCAAAGGCGAGCCGGTTGATCTGAAAATTCGAACTGGAGAATGGTCTTTCAAGCCTGGTGTCAAAACCCCAACCCTGGGCTTTAGCCAGGACTATCTGGGACCAACGATCAGAACCCGGCAAAAAAGCGAACTCAACCTTCACTACCAAAATGCCCTGAATGAGTCCGTGGCTGTTCATGGTCATGGTTTGCATGTCCCCGGTGATGTTGACGGTGGGCCGCAATTGGAAATGGCACCGGGAGATCGGTGGCAACCATCCTTGTCCATCGTCCAACCGGCAGCCACTTGTTGGTATCATTCCCATACCCACGGCTACACCGGCGATCAGGTTTATCGCGGATTGGCAGGCATGATCATTATCGACGATGAGATCAGCGATTCCGTTGCGCTTCCCCGTCAATACGGCGTCGACGACTTGCCCGTCATCATTCAGGACCGAACCTTTGATGAACAAGGCCGGCTGGTGTACTCGCTGAATGATGCAGGTGAAGATGGCTGGTTCGGTGAAACCGTTGTCATCAATGGCGCGATATCACCTGTGGCCAGGGTCCCTGCCGGAAAAGTGAGATTGCGACTTTTGAACGGTGCAAATGCCCGGTTCTACATTGTGACATTCACGGACAATCGGACTTTTCACAAGATTGCAAGCGATGGTGGATTGCTGACCGCGCCGGTGCCAATGACGACAATGGAAATGTCGCCTGGCGAACGGTGCGAGATTGTGGTTGATTTGTCCGATAACGGTTCTGCTGAACTTCTGACACTTTTTGAGGACGAATTTGATGCGGAAGAGGAAGGCATTATCAGCGGCATGCTGAGCAATTTTGCCCTTTCAGGGAAGTCCGTTCCGCAGCCGTCCTTGAGCTTGGTTGTCGATAATACATTACCGGCGCATAACGAGCCACTTCCTGAAAAGCTGGCAACCATCATCCGCCCAAAAGAAACTGAAATTCGACGCACGCGCGACTTCATTCTTGATATGGAGGATGGAGGTGAGGGTAGCCACGGTAATCATGCGAACCATGCCTTGATGGACATGACCATCAACGGTGCGGCGATGGACATGAGCGTGATCAACGAAGAAGTCAAACGTGGCGAATGGGAACGCTGGCGTATTCGTTCCAATCAGGGAGCGCATCCATTTCACGTGCACGGATGTTCATTTCTGATCGAACAAATGGAAGGAGCGGCTGTATCTCCCGATCAAAGCGGTTGGAAAGACATGGTGGTACTGGATGACGATGACTGGTCCGAGATTGTTGTTCGCTTCGATCATCTGGCGAATGAGCGGTTTCCCTATATGTATCACTGCCACATCCTGGAACATGAAGACCGCGGCATGATGGGACAGTTCACCGTAACCTGAAGGTGTCAAACAGGTTGCAGGATATGTTCGCTCTCCTGGTACAATCTTGTTGTCTTCTTTCATGGGCCAGAAACGGACATATTGACTGTTTGTTCGACTACAAACGTTGAGATGTGCGGCCGACACAATGGTTATTCACATGCCAATAAAGTCTATTGCTGCGTTTTTAGCAGCGTTGTTCATTGCAGCCCATTACGCTGAACTTGATGACAAGCTTTGGTATCAAATCCATGATCTGATTATTGATCAGGGGTTGCGTGATCGGGCTGTGTGGTTGCCAGATTACCAGGTGGATATTGATGGGATGAGCATTCAGGGCATAGTCAAGAATGCCTCCGGTATAACTTACAACTCCGATAGCAATTCACTATGGGTGGTCACAAATGAGCCCACAGTGCTTTATGAACTGAATGATGATCTCCATGTAAAACGCCAAGTGTCCTTGAAGGATTTTGTGGACACAGAAAGCGTCGTTTATGTCGGAGATGACCAATTCTTGCTCAGCGATGAGCGTTCTCAAACTATCGTTATGCTTACGATTAAGGACGACACTACATCGTTGGACCTGAATGAATTGAAGCGTCTGTCAATCAACGTCGATGGATATGGCAACAAAGGTCTGGAAGGCATTGCATACGACCCGATTGCAAAGGTCATTTACACTGTGCGTGAGCGGGATCCCATGAAGTTGATGAAAGTGCATGGTTTTGTCGAAAAATCGGACATGATCAGCATTGAAAAACCGGAACAGATTGATGTCGATGAATTGTTTCTCGATGATCTCTCCGGCCTGCATTTTGATACGAAATCAAGAAATCTGCTGATACTCAGCGATGAGGCCAAATTGTTGGCTGAAGTCAGTTTGCAGGGAGAAAAGGTCAGTTACATCGATCTGGAAAAGGGCTTCAATGGGCTCATAACCACGGTTACCCAAGCAGAAGGTGTAGCATTGGACGCACAGCGAAACCTATATATCATAAGCGAGCCTAATCTGATCTATCGTTTCAAAAACAACCAAACATCAGTGGACTTGCGCCGCTGATTTTACTCGCCCAAACTCTCGGAAAGGTCCTCCTTGGCTACTGACAACTGCTCGCAGATGCCGGTGCGAGGCCTTGCAGAAGCGTTCAAATAACTAGTGTCCACTTTGGCCAGATCCTAGAGAAATGCCTGGCTCGAACAAATTGCTGAAATTGCGACGCAAACTGCTATCGCGCCCTTCGCCATAATTTTGATTAAATTGTTGAATTTATAGCCTAAAATCAATCGTCCCGTTTTGCCTGACATTGGCTGATATTGATCTGGTAAATTAACGCTAATTCATGCAATCGCGGTGTCGGACTGTAACATTCCACCTAATCTGATTATTGTTCAGACCAAATTCGGAGAGATG
>JBCCEP010000062.1:0-14052 GCA_039030215.1 Pseudomonadota bacterium | reverse complement strand
TTCATTCATAACCGGAGAACGGGGAACTGAAAATGCACTGTATGACTGCATTGCGAGTTACTGTCTCACCCAAATAAAAAACCCGCCGCGTCTGAGTGCGGCGGGCCTATGCCGATTCAAGGTGCTGATCGTGGAGGGTATGTGAAGTCGCGAAGCACATACAAGTTATGCCTATAATTTCCATTTAAATACCCATCGCAGCAGAGTACAAAATTTCGTTTGTTGGTGTCTTTGCGATAAACGCATAGAGCCCTTTGCGCTGGTTTAAATGTGACTCAGAGTTAAATTTGGTTAGCTTTTTTTACACCTCTGGAGCTTTTTTTCGATTATGCCTAGCAATTTTTATTTATGATAGGCATACTTGTGCCAAGCAATAACAGAAAGTGATAGGCATGACCTCACTCAGCAGTATCGCAATGAGCGCCTATACCGATTTGGTACGCCTTTTGAAGGACGATGCAGTTTCGGGCATCGAGGGGAAACCGACCCTAAAGCAGCGCGGCGACAAAGCATACTGGTACGCTGTGCGCCGCGTAGGATCAGATATGCGCTTCTTCTACATCGGCGAAGACAATGACGAAACGCGCGTACGTATCGATCGCATCGAGGAACTGCACGCAACAGCTAAAGAGCGGCAGGCCGAGCGGTCCCGGCTGGTCCGTCTTCTACGGGCGGAAGGCATGACGCCGACAGACCGGGCGACTGGATCTATTCTATCCGCCATGGCGGATGCAGGGACGTTTCGGCTGGGCGGTACCATCGTCGGTACGAATGCGTTTCGCTTATACGAAGGTGAGCTCGGCATCCGTTTGCCCTTGGGTGGAATGGCAAGCACCGGGGACATCGACATCGCTCAATTCGAAAAACTCAGTGTCGCCCTGGAGGATCAGGTCGATCCAGGTCTTGCCGGGACTTTCTCGACGCTAAAATTTGACCCCGTACCAGGGCTAGACCCCGCTCGCACTTGGCGTTGGGCGCAGGGCGGCAGTGGCCAGCTAGTAGAGTTCCTCACCCCGGCATTTGGTGAGGAAACCATCCGCGAACTACCCGCACTAGGCGTTAACGCGCAGGCACTGAACTACCTCAATTTCCTGATCGCCGAACCAATCCTCGCAGCGGCCATCTACAGATCTGGCATACTGGTACAGGTGCCTCGCCCAGAGAGATATGCCATCCATAAACTGATCATCGCGGATCGTCGACGCAATGGGGCAGGAAGACTAAGAGCGTCGAAAGACCGGGAGCAGGCGGCGTTTCTGATTGAGGCAATGGCCGAAGACCGACCCGACGATCTGGCACGAGCCTACACAACCGCAATGGGTGTGGGCCCCCGCTGGCGTGCACACATAGAAAATTCACTGAAGCGGATGCGTGGCACAGAAGACATCCTAGAACGAATTTAGCGTGAACGTCGTATTGATGATCGGAGTAATCAAACAGATAATGATGATCTTGATGATCATGGGTATGGTGCCATTGATCGTAGCAATCATCACCTCTAAGTGGTCAACGACAGCACTATCCGCGCAGCCGACGTTTGATCTAAAAGCCGTCTTTGTTTCATCTGTGTTTTAGGCCAACAAAAAACCCGCCGCATTTGAGTGCGGCGGGCAAGTTGGCTGTGGAGAAAAGCGTCTAGCTTGTCTTGACGATGACCGGTGTCAGCAGGTCACCAAAATTGCCATTTCCGCAATGATGGCGGGCCGAGCGAATCAGTTCGACCGAGATACCGGCTTCTACCGCTTTCATGACCGACTGGTTGAGCCGGTGCAGGTCGTTTGCAACCATGCGGATGGCTGCCTGTTCATCGGTGCTCATTGCCGAGGCCATTTCCTCGGTACGTTGTTTGACAGGTGGCTGGGCGTTCATGTGAATACTCCTTTTCTGCCTTTGCCTCTGGATGACTGCTTACTCGGCAGCCTCGACGAATTGGGCACTCTCGGTGGATTCGCCCATTGCTGTGGTTGATGACTGACCGCCGGAGATCGCCATGGAAACGGCATCGAAATATCCGGTTCCGACTTCGCGCTGGTGCTTGGTGGCGGTATAGCCGTTCACTTCGGAGCCGAATTCCGCTTCCTGAAGCTCGGAATAGGCTGCCATCTGGCGATCCTTGTAGCCACGCGCCAATTCGAACATGCCGTGATTGAGCTGGTGGAAACCGGCCAGGGTGATGAACTGGAACTTGTAGCCCATCGCGCCCAGTTCACGCTGGAACTTTGCGATCGTTGCATCGTCCAGGTTCTGCTTCCAGTTGAAGGATGGCGAGCAGTTATAGGCCAGCATCTGGTCGGGATGGTGCTTGTGTACACCTTCGGCAAAGCGCTTGGCCTGTTCCAGATCGGGTTTCGAAGTTTCGCACCAGATCAGGTCGCAATAGGGGGCATATTGCACCGCGCGAGCAATGCAGGGATCCATGCCATTGCGTACATTGTAGAAACCCTCGGCGGTGCGGCCCTTGTCATAGTCGACAAATGGCTTGTCGTTTTCATCAATATCGGAAGTAAGCAGTTTTGCTGCTTCCGCATCGGTGCGGGCGATTACCAAGGTTGGCGTCCCCATGACATCGGCAGCCAACCTTGCTGCATTCAGGTTGCGAATATGCTGGCCGGTGGGGATGAGAACCTTGCCACCCAGATGGCCGCATTTCTTTTCGGATGCCAACTGGTCTTCATAGTGAACGCCAGCCGCACCTGCCTCGATATAGGCTTTCATCAATTCAAACGAATTCAGCGGGCCACCAAAGCCGGCTTCGGCGTCGGCCACTATCGGGGCAAACCAGGTGTCTACCGAATGCTTGCCTTCAGAGACCTCGATCTGGTCGGCGCGCTGCAAGGTGCGGTTGATGCGCTTGCACAATTCCGGACCGGCGTTCGCAGGATAAAGCGACTGGTCGGGATACATGGCTGAAGCGGTATTGGCGTCAGCGGCGACCTGCCAGCCGGAGAGATAGATCGCCTTCAGGCCGGCTCTGACCATCTGCATGGCCTGATTGCCGGAAAGCGCACCCAGCGAATTTACATAATCTTCTTCCTGAAGGAGTTTCCAAAGCCGGTTTGCGCCCATTTCGGCGAGCGAATACTTGATCTCTATGGATCCACGCAGGCGGCTTACATCTTGCGGAGAATAAGGCCGTTCGACCCCTTCAAACCGGCCCTGCGGGGCTGAGGGAACGAGATTGTAAAAATCAGTCATATTTAATTCCATTTCCTTGTTTTTAAAACCTGACAGCCTTTTTGATCCTGTTGAAGAATCCGGGAGGACATCGTTCGATAGAAATAATTTACATTGCACTGCAAAATTAGGCGAGAAAATTTCAGTAAATCAGCGCTTGTTTCGGGTCACGCTGTCTGATATTTTACAAATTGGTCTTGTAAATCTGTAAATTTTGTAAAAACAGATTTCGTTGATATTTCTGGTACAATTTGTAAATTGTTGTAAAAATGGCTGAACAGAAGATATTTGCAGGTCCGCGGATACGCCGTATCCGGCATTCGATGGATCTGACCCAAACGGCAATGGCAGGCGAACTTGGAATTTCGCCTTCCTATCTGAACCTGATCGAGCGAAATCAGCGCCCGCTCACGGTGCAGCTGCTGCTGAAGCTATCCTCTGTCTACAAGCTGGATCTCGACGAGTTGCGTGGAACGGAAGCTGCAAATGCGGGTGCTCTGAAAGAAGTATTCTCCGATCCCTTACTGGCAGGCGAAATTCCCTCCCCCCAGGAACTGGTCGAAATCGCCGATGCCGCGCCCAATGCCGCGATCGGGATATTGAAGCTTTACCGCGCTTACAGGGAATCCCTCGACCGCCTGTCTGATTTATCCGATGTGCTGGCCCGCGAGGGGCATGTGACGGCGACGTCTGCCGCAAAACTGCCATCTGATGAAGTCCGCGAGCGGTTCGAGGCGCGGCCAAACTACCATGCGGGAATTGAATCTGCCGTAAGTCGATTTCACAAGGCCTTGTCTCCCGGACGCGACCTTGGAACCGCCCTTCGAAACTGGCTGAAAAAGGAACATGACATTTCCGTTCGGCTGCTGCCGCTGGAGACCATGCCGAACTGGCGCCGAAGGTATGATCGTCACTCTTCGCGCCTGTTTATTTCGGAACGACTTTCGCCCTTCGATCAGTTAAGGGAGGTCGCAACCGAAGCCTGCTTGCTCGAATTGCGCGATGCGATTTCAGCGGAGATCGATGCCCTTGGATTTTCCGGTGATGAGGCAGTGCGCCTGGCGCGCTTTGAACTCGCGCGATATGCAGCACATGCCCTGATGATGCCCTATGACAGTTTTCTGGATACGGCAATCCGCGCGAAATATGATGTCGATGTCTTGCGATCGCGGTTTGGGGTTTCCTTCGAGCAGGCGGCGAACCGGCTCACGACATTGGCCAAACAGGGAAGAACAATTGTGCCGTTCTTCATGCTGGAGGTCGACCAAGCGGGGAACCGGTTCAGAAAGGCGGGCACACAGGGCTTTCCCCATGCACGGTTTGGCGGCCAGTGTCCGAAGCTGGTGGTACATTCGGCATTCAATCAACCCGGCCAGATTTATGTGGAACATTACGAAATGCCGGATGGAGCCGAGTTTCTCGGAATTGCGCGCACGCTTGAAGGACCGCAGGCGAGCTACAGCGAACCGGTTCGCCGGACGGCCATTCTGCTAGGGTGCGATTTCGCCTTTGCCGGTGACATCACCTATGGTGATGCTGTGGCAAGCAAGGTCCCGAAACCGATCCCGATTGGACCCGTCTGCCGGCTGTGTGAAAGGCAAGGATGCCTTTCCCGTGCCGAACCTCCCGTTACCAGACCGTTGGGCCTTGACGAGATGGTGACAGGATTGTCGGTGTTTGATTTCCAGTAATTTCCTGCACGTGGCACTACCCCAAAGATGGCGCGGTCCGGCTGTGTAAAAATCGGTTCCAATCCACACGTTCAGGCTGTGCTGCTGTTGACACTAAATCAGTAAGTGTCATAGCTTGCGCCTTTTACATATCGATAAAGAATTTCTACTTGGGGGACATTATGAACAGATTTATCCGGCAGCCAATTGTGGCTGCAACACTTTTCGCCATTGGAGTTGTTCTTGGGACCGCGATAGCCAGCGCATCTGACGTTGTAGAAGAAAGAACGGCAGCGATGGATACGATCCGCTTCGGTCTTTCCAAGGCAGTACCAATGATAAAGGGTGAAAGACCGTTCGATCCGGAACTGGCTGAGGCTGCGCTGCGCATGACCTATACCGGAGCATTGGCGTTTCAGGGCAAGTTTCCCGAAGGTTCGGTCCATAAGGGCGCCAATCCGGCAATTTGGGTAAACAAAGCCGATTTCGAGGCAAAAGTCGTTGATTTCATCAAGGCTGCAAAGGCAGGTGTCGATGCAAAGCCGCAAACTGTGGAAGCGTTCAAGGTTGCCTATGATGAGCTTCTGGCCGATTGCGCATCCTGCCACAAGCTATACCGGATCAAAGACAAATAATCCTGATAGAGCCGCGCGATGCCAATTTCCGGCTGTCAGCTGCGTGGTGGCCGGAACAGGTAGATTACCAGCCAGACCGGAACGACAACGAGTGATCCGAGGATAATATTCGGTATTACCCATTTTGCGCCCGATTCAAGCATTGTGATCACACGTTCCGGCGTCAGCCCCAGCTCCAGCAATAATTGTTCTGCTGACAGATTGAGCTTTGCCAGAATAACCCCGGTAACCAGGGAAGCAATTGTGATCTTAACAATCGTCGTTAACAGGCGAAACATATCGGGTACCGCTGGTGCAGAGGATTTCCGGCTTCAACAACTCCAATAGTGACAAAGAACTGTTTCAATTCAGCCTCATGGAGAATTCTGGGCCAATCAGGCCTGCAGCTTTATGTAGTCGCGTATATTTCAAGAAGAACATAGTCGGATTCCCTCGACTACTCAATTCTTGCCGTGTCGAAGCTGAAATCAACCTTAACGACATGAATTCGGGGTTCAGTTTGACGGCGTGCCAATGATGGGAACCCAAGTGACGATGGGATTGTCTACCGAACCGCCGACCAGTACGAGCGTATCATTGTTGAAGTCCTCATCATCCTGGTCCGGCCTGTCGGTAGCTTCTACCGGCGGTCCTATCCGAAGTCTGAGCGCGATCGCGCTCAGATCCAGGGCCGAACGTCCCGCGATCTGCGCGGATACATCAGGTGCGTGCAGATGCATCGAGCGTATCCATGAAGAACTTCTGTTGAATGCAACATTGCCCTCAAGCAGTTCAAAGGCCGTCTGGCCGCCGGGCTCGAGCGTATCCGACCCGGATTGTGCAGACAGGACCGTGCTGCGCAATGTCCCCATATCGATCCCTGTCAGAAAACCGTCGGATATCTCGAATTGCACCTGACCCTTCAGGTTCCTGGCAAGGTCAATTGCCGCACTGCCGGAGGACTGAATATCGATTTGTGCCTTACCGCGCCCAAGCAAGTTCAGTTGCGACCTGCCCAGAGCGGCATTGACGAGCGCAACGTCGAAATCTGAATAAATCGCATTTGCCCGAAATTCGCTGACGGCACCGTTTTCTGCCAATCCGAATTCTCCGACGAGGACACCGCCGAAGAGGTTTGCGTTGCCGATGTTGAACACCGACCGATTATCCTGAACGCTGAGAGAGGCAGCGAAATTGGCCAGACTGACTTCATCAATCTTCGCCTCAGTTGCCGACAGTCGTAAATCCATGTCGGCCAACTGCAGAAGATCACTGGCGGGTATCGTGTTCTTACCAATGGCTATTTCCTGGCGCAGCGCCGAGAAGTAAGGCGTAAAGTCGATAGCATCGTAAGCAAGGGTTCCATTGATCAGCACCTTGCCGGGTTTGCGCCTTGCGATCTGCAGGACACCGCTGCCCTGATTTCCGTCCAGCGAAATGGTCGCATCGTTCAGCTGAATCTGCCGAAACGTACCGGACATCTTTCCGGTCGCTTCAAACTCGGCCAGTGTCGAACCCGGAAGAACCGGTTCACCCAAAAAATTCAAGAACCGGCGCAAGGATGGGGAGGCGAAATGAACATCTCCCGACAGATGAAGATCAGAGAGCGTATTGGCAATTCCGGCAAAGCTCGTCGTGAATGCTCCGGAATTTGCCGTGAATTCGAGTACGGTCCCACCGCCGGAAAACAACATCAGCGCTTCCTGGCTGGCAAGGGTGAATTCAAAAGCCTCATCGCGCCAGATACTTGAGCCGGAGACCGTCAATGGTGATGCCGTATCAGGCCAGACAATCCGGGCATTGATATTGGTAATCGTCTCGCGCGATTGGGTGCTGCGATCCTCAAACTCGATAATGCCGTCGACAATCTCGAACTCACCGAGTTTGACGACGGGCAGTTCAACGACCTCGGTAACCTCTCCGCCCTCCTGCGCAGTGCCCTGGTCACGAGCCTTTTCCAGAACATCCCAGACTTGTCCTTCAGGGAAATGCCATCCCACGTCGCCATTCTCATAGATCCGGAAATTGAACTTCGGGCGGATGAACTGAAACAGTTTTATCTCGGCGCGGCCAAAAATTGCGGAAAACAGATCCAGCTGACCGCGGAGATGGTCCATTTGAAGCAACGGTGGATCATCAGGACCGGCAAACGGATCCTCAAAGATAACACTGTTGATCTCAATTCCGAGAAAAGGATTGAACAAGACCCTCGGCGCTTCGCGAAAGGACATCTCGCGGCCGGTAACCTGGACTGCTTGTTTGAGGATCTGCTCGCGGACCGCATCGGAAGACACAAAATACGGCAATGCGGCAATCAGCCCGGCGATGCTGGCGATTAGAACTGCAGCGCTGATGATAAAGCGCTTCATGACCCCTCATTTCGTCCGGACGGATAAGTCACAATCCGGTACTGATTTACTCTGGCCGAACTGCCCCTTGCCCTGCATTGACGTCTGCTCGAGCTGCCGGAACCGCTGGTGTGAACATCCTCCTGTTCTGGCAAATTCGCCGCGAAAGTACAATAGAATCAAAGCCAGAACTTATGAATCATATAACACTCCAGCATGATGATTGACCACGGCCAAGATGGGTTTATTTTCACATGATCCGCAATTTATTGCCGTTTTGAACCCGATAATTGGATAATCTCAGGAAAATTTACACTGCAATCCCTCCAATTCATCCGATTTGAAAAGAATCAATCGTTATTTAGCCGGCAAAATTTGCAAAAATTAAATATTCCTTATGCAACATGGCTAACAAAATCTTGCAGGGTTATTAACCTTGAATTCTTAAAGCTTACTATTTCATCAATTTTATTTATTGCTGGTAAGGATTTGTAAAGGATTGTAGCGCCATTATCAGCGCAACAAAGACGGGCATTTGGTGTCAGTCGAGACCAGACGGCAACTTGGACACTGCCGGAAATTGAAGGATTTGGATTTCATACGAGAACTTTGTTCGCTCCACATAACTAACTCAATGCGGGCCCTGTGCCCGCATTTTTTTGTTCAGGTCGAGTTCTGTTGACCGGAACTGCCGATTGTATTCTGTTCAACACCAATAGCGGCACGAGGCCGATTGCAACAATGGCAAGCGCGGCAATTGCAGCGTCCTCAAATCGAGCAAGAGAAGCCCGTTCATAGATGTATGTTGCAAGGGTCGAAAAGTTAAACGGCCTCAACAACACGGTTGCCGACAATTCCTTCATGGTTTCGACAAAGACCAATAGAAGAGCGGTTAGTATTGCCTTTTTCATCAACGGCAATTCAATAGCGATCATTGCCTGGTTCGCACTTCTGCCAAGCGTACGAGCTGCCATTGGCATGTGGCTTGAAATGCGGGAATAGCCGGCTTCCAGACTACCAAAGGCAACAGCAAGGAACCTGACCGAACAGGCATAAACGATAATTGCCGCACTGCCCGATACCAGCAGGCCGGTCGAAATTCCGAACAAGGAGCGCATTGATGCATCAACCCAGTTGTCAAGGGTGGTGAATGCATAAAGCGACCCAATTGCCAAAACGGAACCGGGTACTGCATATCCGAGTGCGGCGAGACGCGCCAGAAAACGGGTCAACTTGCCCCGATGACGCCTGGTCATGGTGATCAGCATAAATGCTGCCAATACGGTTACGATCGCTGCTGATAGCGAGACTGTTATGCTGTTTGCCGCGGCAGACAGTAATTCCGGATCTGAAAATTGTTCGGTTCTCCGAAGCGCAAAATTAAACAGCAAACCAGCGGGCACAATGAACCCGACAATGACCGGGGCAAGACAGAGAAGACAAAAGGCCGCCGAGTGAAACGGTTTTGCTTGAACTCTGGTCAAGGTCGAAGCACCTGATTGTTTGTATTCGTACAGACGCCCACCGCGACCCCGTCGTTCCATTGCAATGACAATGGCAACGACAATGAGCATCAGCCAGGCGATCTGTGCAGCGCCAGCCAGGCTTGAACGATTGAGCCAGGTGTCGAAGATGGAAAATGTCAGGGTCTGAACGCCCAGGATCTCCACCGCTCCGATATCATTCAGGGCTTCGAGTATTGCCAGCATGGCGCCAGCTGCAATGGCCGGACGGGCCAGTGGAAGGCCGATCCGGAAAAACATTCGCCATGCGCCGGCGCCCAATACGCGGCTCGCCTCCAATATCGAACTTGCCTGCATCTCGAAGACGATGCGGCTGGTGAGATAGACATAAGGATAGAGCACGATCGACATGATGAATATCGCACCGCCCAGGGAGCGAATGTCGGGAAACCAGTAGTCGGCCGGTGAGGTGTATCCTCCGAGGAAGCGAACGAAAGTCTGAGCCGGACCGGTAAAATCCATCAACTCGGTGAAACAGTAGGCTGAGATATAGGTCGGTACCGCAAGCGGCAGGACCAGTGCCCACTGCAGTGTCCTGCGACCGGTAAATTCATATCTGCTGACCAGCCACGCTGCACCGACACCCATCGCCGAGGACAATATCCCTACGCCTGCGATCAGTATGAGCGTTGTCGAGAGTGAACGAGGCAGAACGTTTGTGACAAGATGCAGCCAGACATCACGGCTGTCGCCGAAGGCCAGCAGAAATAGTGCGAAAAAAGGAATCAAGGCGACGACGCATATAAGGATGGCGGCAATCATGGTTGCGCGCGGTGATTGGCTGGTGCGTAGTCTTGTATCTTGGGGGCTGTTCATCACAGCTGGCTATGAATGTACAGGCCAGCCGGGTCAAGTGTCACCAAGCGAGAACTCAATCAGCCAGGACGCGCTGGGTCGGGAAATGCACATGCGCAATCGTGCCTTCGCCCGGCTTGCTTTCGAGGTCAAAATAAGCCCGATTGGCCTCGACAAGTGCCTTGGTCAGCGGTAGCCCCAGTCCGGTACCTCGGCCCCGCTGGTCATCCATGACATTGATCTGGCTGAACGGCTTCATCGCATGTTCGATTTCGGCTGGCGACATGCCACGGCCGGTATCGCGAACCCTGAGGCCCACTTCGCCATTTCCTTCATAGACTGTCGAGACGATCACCTGACCATTTGGTTCAGTGAACTTTATGGCATTTGACACGAGGTTGAGAATTACCTGGCGAACCGAGCGAACATCGGCGACAACGTTGGGTACAGCGCGCGAAAGGGAGGTACGAATGATGATGCGCTCGCCATTGGCCTGAGGTTGCAACAGTGCCACGGTTTGCGAGACAAGCTGGTTGAGATCGACGGCCTCGTAATTGAGTTCCATCTTGCCTGCCTCAATTTTTGAAATATCCAGCAGATCATTTATCAGATCGAGAACATGGACGCCGGAGCGATTGATGTCGCGCAGATATTCGCGGTAACGGTCATTGCCGATCGGGCCAAACCGTTCTTCGATCATCACATCGGAGAAGCCGATAATCGCGTTGAGCGGGGTTCTTATTTCATGGCTTACGCGGGCCAGAAACTCGGTTTTCTGATCATTGGCATTCTCAGCCTCGCGTTTTGCGGTGACGAGTTCCTCCTCTGCCTTTTTCCACTGGGTGATGTCACGCAGGACGACACAATACTTCTCGGATTCGCCAAGTTTTCCAATCGTGACAAATAGCGGGATCAGACCGCCATTGACCTCCTTGCCGATTACCTCACGACCGTCATTCAGTATTCCGGCCACGCCCGGTTGCGAGATCTCGGAGATGTAATCCTCAATCGTCTGCTGGCTCTCCTGGGCAAATATATCGCTTAACTGTTTTCCCTTTGCGTCATCAAAGCTAATCCCGAAAAGCGCTTCGCCGGAAGCGTTGAGAGACTCAATGCTACCCTGCTGGTCGGCAATGATGATCCCGTCAGTGGCGGTATCGAGAATGTTCTCAAGTTCGCTTACGCGGACGATATCAATGGCCGCCTTCTCGATGGTGTCGACCGCTTCGGATTTTCTGAACGTCAGCAGCAATGCCTTCTCGTCGTCCCAGGGAACGGTTTGCAGGAGCGGATTGACCCGCAGCGAAGATCCATCCTGACGTGTGAGCGTCATGACCGGGTTTTCGCCTTCTCCAATCTTGCGGGCGGAAATCAGCGTCTCAACACCGCCCGAAGCCGCGATGTTTTCCAATGATGCGTAACCGGTGATGTTAAGCAGTTCATTGTTGGCAAACAGAAGCTCGTCATTTCGATAGACCAGGACGGGTACCGGCAATTGCTGCAAGATCTCGCATTGACGGGGGATGTCATGATCTTTCGTCTCGACCTTTTGCAGGGATGAGGCCATCTTGCTTGCAAGCTCTGCTACGTCCGGATCCTCGAGCGTGTCCTGCTGTTCATCCGGCACATTCCTGTTAGCAACCTTGTCGCTGTCTTCTGCAGGGTCGAAGTCTGCCTCGGAACCGAGCTTTTCACCTATCTCCTGAAAGGCTCGTTCTTCCTTGCCGGTGAGATGTTCATCCTTTGTGGCTGTATTTTCCTTTTCACGATTTCGGATCGTGCTCATATCGACGATCGTCGCGCCATTCCCGCGCGCGTCATCTGTTACCGGCTGGTCGTCAGCAGCAAGATCATCGCTTTCTGTGCCGTCACTCTCAACTTCGAGGTTGTCACCGGGCGCGATTTCATCGTCAATAGATCGCTGCTGTTTGCGAACCACATCCTGGTTTTCAATCTCAATAGCATCGTCATTATTTTCTTCTTCAGCAGAACCACCATCTTCGGTCTTTGTTCCGCTCACAAGCGCGCGGCCTATTTCATCATAGTCGACAGTGGCATCAGCCGTACGGATGATGCCAAATCCCCGAAATCCGTCAAACTCGCGATCCTGATCAAAAGCCGGTAGTGCTGCCAGATCGATTGGCAAAACCAGATCGGTTCCCTGCACGGGCCACAATACGGTCTTTCCGGACCAGGTATCCCGTCTTTCAAGCATCTGGGCAATCTCACCTGACCGGTCGAAGCCGAAAACGGTCGCTACTTCGCGCCAATTACGGCCAATGATGTCAGCTGCATTCGGCCCGACGGTTTGCGCCAGTTCCGGAGAGACCGTGCGAAATACTCCATTGGCGTCTATTTTCCAGGCAAAGCGGATGGCTTCGCCGGTTGCGTTGTAGTGGAATGGCAGTTTCGGTTCCGGCAGACTAATTTCTGAAACATCCTCGCCAGTCTCACGTTTATTGTCATCTGCTTCAATTGGCAGAACCGTCGTGTCCTGATGCTTATTGGAGGCATCTTCAGCAGCTACCGGTTCAGGTAAATCTGCGATGTCCTCGCGAGGCGTATCATCTTCCTGCGGCTCGGGATGACAGACCGATGCTGTTTGGTTGGCGGTTTCCCGTTCTGCCTGGACTTCATTCGAAATCGAAGGCGTCTCCCAATTGTCCTGACTGTCTGCGTCTGTCGTCGGCAGACCGAGACTGTTTTGGCGGGAATACCAACGATCAAGAAGGCTCCGGACGGCAGTGGGTTGCGAATCCTGTTCAGCCGACGAATTGTCAGAGGAACTGCGACTGGATTGGGAACTCGGTGTCTGGTCCGTCGGCCGGGCCAATCCTGGATCAATTTCCGGATCCTGATTTGGTTCAGCCGTTTCGGCAAACTGCGTGGACAAGACTTCCTGCCTTTCGCAGACGAACATCAAGCGTGCCGGCTGGCCGTTGAGATTGATAATTCTCGCCGCTATCTGCTGATTGTCAGAAATGCCTACGATCTTGTCCGAAATCTGCTCACCAGCTGCAAGCGCATCGCGTACCAGACCAGGAATATCATCTGCTGAAAACTCGATCGCCTGAAATCCTTCGCTTGCACCCACCACAAGCCCGAACTCATCGACAATTGCGACATTGTCGGCAACACCGGCCAGTGACTGGACAATAAGCGCGGCAAATTCGTGCTCAGGAACAGTCGGTTGAAGCACCTCATCATCACAGGTCAGCAATATTCCATTCTTGCTGTCTGGAAATGGATACAGGCCAAGTTCACATTGAACAAATTCGGACTTTGTCCCGCGCGGAATTCGGAAACCACGAACTAATGTCTGGTTGTGACTGACCTGACGCGCAGCACCTGCAAGTTGGCGAATGAAGGTCTGCTGCGGCAAGGCGCCGGTACCAGGCAAGGTTGCGAATTCCTTTACGCCAAGCATGAAAAGTCCGGACACATTTGCCCACAGGACCTGCGCCATATCTGCGCTGAACAGGATGGCGACCTCGCGCGACAGCATCAATTTTCCCAATCGAGGCTGGGCCATCAATTCCAGGAAGGTCTGATTTGCCTGAACCATTACAAACTACCGGTATCGTGCTGAACAATGTCTGTCTTGCGGGCCATTTCGCAAACAGCATTTGTTCATGATCCAGATCTCCAAATATTGCCAACGCCCTTATTAACGAAATTTTAATACCTTGGACCGGCATTGCGGTCCAGAAAATCCCCAAAAACCAGCCGGTAATTTCATTCCAAGGTTAATTCCTGCCCCCAATTGACCCATTCCTGGAAATATATTTTATTGTGCAGTGCAAAAAAATGTTGCAATGCACAATAAATGGCCCTATATACCTTCCACATAAGGGCGGAGAACAAGTCGCCCATTTGAATTCGTTATTCGACCATCATCGCCAGGAGAAGTACTGTGACAACAGCAAAG
>JBCCEP010000061.1:0-14252 GCA_039030215.1 Pseudomonadota bacterium | reverse complement strand
GTGCGCTCAATTGTTTGACGCAACGATTTTCGATCGACTACGCACACTGAGTTGGTGGAAGGCGCCATTCATATCGACAATTGCCGGATCAGCGCTTGATACGATCCTGTTTTTCTCGCTGGCATTTTCGGAGCAGTTTGCGGTTCTAGACACGATTACCGGTGCCGAAGATGGTTCTCTTGCATTCCCGGTAGCCTTCATGGGCACTGAAGTTCCGCTCTGGGTGTCCTTGGCATTTGGTGATTTCTGGCTGAAGATCGCCACTGGTGTAGCAATGTTGCTGCCCTATGGAATTTTGATGAACAGGTTGCGTCCAGCGCGCGCCGTATAGGTCAAGGCAAGTATTGGAATTCCAGGATAAGCGTGTTTTGCAGCACCGAAAAATTGTCGTCCGATACCAATGTCAGGAAGGTGTCGGAATTCTCGTCGATTGTAATGTCGAGTGACTCAAAATTATCAATTCTGAAATTCGTATCCGCTTCAAGAATGATGTCACCGTAGAGGACGGCGCCGGGCATGATCGTTTCTCCGGCAATTTGGCGCAACCGGATTTCGGTTCCGCTGAACGTACTGTGAAATCGTTCCAGGATAATCAGGTCACCATTTGGGAGAAAGTCTGCATCTGTAACTCCAAATTCATTGATCCGGGCAATTGATAACTCGGCAATATCATCACCAGATAGCAAGAATGCGCGATGATTTCCCTCTGCATTCAGACTTTCTTCCGTAATCGCGATAAACTCGAAATCCTTCCGATTTGGAGGTGATCGGGCCAGTGCCTCCAAACCCTTGTTGTTGGCCAAACGCAGCAATTTTACCTTTGGGAATACTGAATCCGGGTCGCCGGAAATTCTACCATTGGCTAGAACATAGGAATTGATCCGGTCATTGTTTTCAAAAGCTACAAGTGCATTGTTTCCCGCCAGTTCGAGGGCTTCTGCATCAGAATCCCGTTTTTTCGTAAACAGATTTCCATCCGGGTCAGGCAGTGGAGCGATATCGGCAAGAAGCACATCATCGAGTGCCCCGGCAACATCACGTTTAAAGGCGCCATTGATGGTGTATCCCTTGTCGGTCACTGCAATGAAATTGGATCGGTCCGGAAAAAAACGGAAGCCTGAAATTCCGCCGAATTGGCGATTGTCTGAGGTCAATTCCAGGCCGCCGATAAATTTCAGGCGACCATAATCATCTTTGGGTTCCCCCAGTTTGAAATTCAGAATCTTGGCTGCTGTGATTCCGATCGGAACCGGGTCCTTGGCCATCGAAAACGAGACTGTGATCAGCAATAATGCAAACACTATCGCGCCTCTGGCGAAGTAGTCCCTTACGACATTTTCAAGTCGTGTTTGCAATTTTGCTATCTCAACCTGTTCTGGCCAATCTACGTTTTCCCGCCGCTTGTTTTTTCTCCTGAGAAACCTCATCAAACAGGGATGCAAGTTGCTCAGTCATTGCACCTGCCAACTCTTCGGCATCGACAATAGTTACCGCGCGATCATAATAGCGCGTAACATCATGCCCGATTCCGATTGCGAGCAATTCCACCGGTGAATAGGTCTCAATATCCGAAATGACATGACGTAGATGGCGTTCCAGATAGTTTCCCGGATTAACCGATAGTGTCGAATCGTCAACGGGTGCTCCATCAGATATCATCATTAAAATTCGGCGATGTTCTGACCGGGCTATCAGGCGCGAATGTGCCCATAACAGGGCTTCACCATCGATATTTTCCTTTAACAGGCCTTCACGCATCATCAGACCAAGATTTCGGCGTGACCGGCGCCAGGGTGCGTCGGCGCTCTTGTAGATTATGTGCCGCAGGTCGTTCAGGCGGCCGGGGGAGGGGGGCTTGTTGGCCCGCAACCATTTTTCCCTCGCCTGACCACCTTTCCAGGCTCGTGTGGTGAAGCCAAGAATCTCAACCTTTACACCGCAACGTTCCAGTGTGCGTGCCAATATGTCGGCGCAGGTGGCTGCAACAGTAATCGGCCTGCCCCGCATTGAACCCGAATTGTCGAGCAGCAGGGTGACAACCGTATCGCGGAACACGGTGTCGCGTTCCATTTTGAACGATAGCGGTGTTGTCGGGTCGATGATGATCCGAGATAGCCGGGCAGTGTCCAGATACCCTTCTTCGAGATCGAAATCCCAGGATCTGTTTTGTTTTGCCATCAGGCGGCGCTGCAGCCTGTTAGCCAACCTGCCTACGACGCCCTGAAGATGGGCCAGCTGCTTGTCGAGAAAACTGCGAAGCCTTTCGAGTTCGGTATCGTCACAAAGCTCTTCGGCAAGAACGACCTCGTCAAATTCGGTCGAGAAGACCTTGTAATCGCTTTCAGGCGGTAGTTGTGAAAATGGCAGTTCCGGCCTGTAGGCTTCACCGGGTTGCTCGGTGTCGTTCTCGTCGTCTTCCAAAAATTCGTCGCCATCGACTTCGGTAGCTTCAGATTCGCCCTGTTGCTGTTCGTCGGAATCGGATTCTGCGTCTTCAGGCTGGCTCTCATCCTGGCCGGTGGACTCTTCGTTCTGCCGTTGGGAATCCTCGGTTTCTCCGTCCGTGTCGGAATCATTGTCGTCTTCGGAATCGTCGGGCTCGGAATCTCCGAGTTCGTCGCCCATGTCGAGGGCGCGGATCAATTCACGGACAGCATGGGCAAATGCGGTCTGGTCTTCCAGATCGGCATCCAGCGCATCGATGTTCTTGCCGGCTTTCTGTTCGATGAATTCCCGCCACAGATTAACGATGTTCTGGGCACTTTCGGGTGGCTTTCGACCGGTCAATTTTTCGCGTACCACCATGGCGACAGCATCTTCCAGAGGCACATCAGCACGGTCTACGGCGGACGGAAAATTGGTTTTTGAATATTTTTCCTCGTGCATTACCGCCAGGTTGTCGGACACGCCCGGCATCTGAAGCGAACCTATTGCCTCAATGCGTGCTTGCTCCACGGCATCATAAACCGCCCTGGCGTTGTCTCCTGTCGGCGATAACCGGGCGTGTACCTGGATATCGTGGCATGCCTTGCGCAGTGCCATTGCGTCTCCGGTTCCACGCAAGACCGACAATTGTTGTCTCGACATCTTGCGGCCGGGTTCTGGCAGGCGGACTTCCTCACCGACCATTGCCGGTTTATCGGTGGTGTAGCTTATCTGCAATTGCGAGTCGCCGGAAATTGCACGAACGCAATTCGCCACCGCCTGTTTTAGCGGTTCAAAATCAGGAACGCCGCCTGACCGGTTCCTGCTGTTGCTTCCTGATCCGCTGCCTGTTGCCATTGAAAATAGTCTTCATGCTTGTTTGTCCGGCATCATGCCAGAACCAGATTGGCAGTAGATTCCGCGATCTCCTCACCAAATGCACGCTGATAGAATTCGGCCACGGTAATTCTTTCCAACTCATCGCACTTGTTGAGGAAAGTCACCTGAAAGGCAAAACCCAAGTCACCAAATATTTCGGTGTTTTCTGCCCAGGTAATGACCGTACGCGGGCTCATCACTGTGGAAAGATCGCCTGCCATGAATGCATTGCGTGTCAGATCGGCAACCCGGACCATTTTCGAAATCTGATCCCGGCCCTGCTCCGTGTCAAAAGATTTGACCTTGGCCAGGACGATGTCCACCTCGTTGTCATGTGGCAGGTAGTTCAGCGTGACAACCATGGACCAACGGTCCATCTGGGCCTGGTTGATTTGCTGTGTGCCGTGATAAAGCCCAGTCGTATCGCCGAGCCCAATCGTGTTTGCGGTAGCGAACAGCCTGAATGCCGGATGGGGACGGATTACCCGGCTCTGATCCATCAATGTAAGTCTGCCCGAAGATTCCAGGACACGCTGAATGACAAACATGACATCGGGTCTTCCCGCATCATACTCGTCGAAGACCAGAGCAATGTTGTTCTGATAGGCCCAAGGCAAGATACCATCCTTGAACTCGGTTATCTGCATACCGTCCTTGAGAACGATGGCGTCTTTTCCGACCAGGTCGATACGGCTTACATGGCTGTCCAGATTGATCCGTACGCACGGCCATTTCAGGCGGGCTGCAACCTGCTCGATATGGGTGGATTTCCCGGTTCCATGATAGCCGGAAACCAGGACCCGGCGGTTATGGGAGAATCCCGCCAGGATTGCCAGGGTCGTCTCGCGGTCAAACAGGTAATCGGGATCAAAATCCGGAACGTGTTCGCTGGGATTTGAAAATGCCGGAACCATCAGATCCGAATCGATATTGAATTCTTTCCGGACCGAAACTTCGGTATCCGGCATGCCCTCTGTCATCCCCAAATCCTCCGGTGATGTTGTGGGTGGCTGGTTTCTTTAGCATCTGATTGGATTAACAGAAACCAGCTTGTCTCAGATATTTGTAGGCCTGAATAATTTGCCGCAGCTTCTCTTCAGAGCTGCGATCTCCGCCATTTGCATCAGGATGGTGGCGTTTGACAAGTTCTTTATAGCGCGTCTTGATATCGTCGGCCTTAGCCGTGGGCGGTAAACCAAGCTGATCCAGAGATTTTTTTTCGAGCGTACGAAGTTTTCTGACGCGCTGTGTTCCGCCAGTGCGCGCGCCGCCAGGACCAAGCCGCGCTCTGATTCTGGCTGCAGTCGGATCCTTTGGGCCAGGCTCGTTAACATGGCCGTCAGCGCCAGACTTGTTTACGCCCATTGTCCATGTGGGTCGATGTCCGGTCAGAGAATCCTTGTGATATTTTGCGATTGAATCGTCGTCGAGACCGGAAAAGTAATTATATGTCTTGTTATATTCGCGCACATGATCAATGCAGAAATTGAGATATTGTCCTTCATGGTCGCGTCCCATGGGTGCGCGATGGGTGGCCGGTTTGTTGCAACCCTCCCACTGACAGACCCCGGAAATGGTTTCTGTCTTCTTTTTCTTGCCTTTGTCTATTCGAATCTTGTCGAAGTATTTTGATTTGAAATCCATGGGCCAATTATGATGCTAGATCGCGATACGAACAAGAATTGACTTTTGGGTGAATGCTCCCCAAAAGGATCGATTGTTTTGTTTCTGGATTTTGAAGAACCCGAAAGCACATAATGATGGCTACAAGTGGGTACAAGCAGTCGAAAACATATTGATGGGGCCAAGATGGGTTTTTCAACAAGTTTACGTGAAAAGCTGGAAACTGCACTAAGGCCGCAGCAATTGGAAATCATCAATGAGAGCCATTTGCATGCCGGTCATCAGGAAAGTTTTGACGGAACCGGCGAGACCCATTTGAGGGTTCGGATCGTTTCGACCGTTTTTGAAAACATGACCCGGATCGAGCGGCATCGTGCCATCAATTCACTTGCCGCCGCCGAGATTGAGGCCGGATTGCATGCCCTGGCAATCGAAGCAGTAACACCTGAAGAACACGCCAAGTAGCTAGTCGACGCCTAATTGGGCCTTTTACCGCACCCGCAACTTGGTGAGACGGTTCTTTTCGCGGCTGATTACGACAAATCGCTTGCCGTAGAATGTGAATGCCTGCTTTTCCTCGGGGATTGTCTGGGCCTCGTGAATTACCAGACCGGCGATTGTCGTTGCCTCTTCGTCAGGTAGATCCCAGTCCATCGCCCGGTTCAGATCGCGAATGGGTACAGCGCCATCGACAACGACAGAGCCGTCGCCCTGAATTTGCACACCACTTACCTCAACGTCATGCTCGTCTGCGATTTCGCCAACAATCTCCTCCAGAATATCCTCCAGCGTAACCAGACCCTGGACCTCTCCATATTCATCAACGACCAGAGCTATATGCTCCTTACGCCTCAAAAAGGCATTCAATTGGTCCTTCAGTGAAGTTGTTTCCGGAATAAACCACGGTTTGGCGGCTAGTTTCATCAGGTCGAATTTCGATGAATCTTCATGATTACCGATGAATCGAAGCACATCCTTTGCGTGAATCATGCCAACAATATTCTCGGCTTCATTTTTCCAGACCGGCATACGGGTATAAGGGCTTTCCAATATTTGCCGGATGGCCTCGGGCGCTGGATCATCGCAATTGATGGAGAGCATCTTGGTGCGGTGGATCATGATGTCGGAGACTTCCAGTTCATGCAGATCCAATATCCCGCCAAGACGGTAGCGGTCGTCCTTGATGACCGATCCATCCCTGGCAAGAACTTCTACCGCGCCGCGAATCTCCTCATGCGCAGACAATAGGGGCAGGGTGCGATCCAGATGGACGCCAAACATTCTCAAAATGCCCCGCACGAGAAAAGTCGTGACCGCAGTAAATGGGGCAAAAATAATTACGATGAAACGCACTACCGGTGCGACGGTCACGGCAAATCGGTCAGCATTCGCAATTGCCCAGGATTTGGGCATGACTTCTGCAAAAATGACCACAATCACGGTCATGACAATGGTGGCAATTGCGACGCCGGAGACGCCGAAGAGCTGGATGAACAGGCTGGTCGCCAGGGCTGAAGCAAAAATGTTGACCAGATTGTTTCCAATCAACAGCGCTCCGATAAGCGTGTCGCGCTTTTCGATCAACGAATTGACGATGCCCGCCCGATGGTCGCCGTTCTTTTCAAGGCTGTGCATTCTGGCTCTGGAGACGGCGGTAAGAGCGGTCTCCGAACCGGAAAAGAACCCGGAAAAGACGATCAAAACCAAGATGATCCCCAGTAGAATCCAAAGATCGGTAGTCATGACGATAATTTATCTCCCAAGAAACTCTCGACGGCATCACCCGGCACATCATCCGCGATATAAGACTGTCCAAGCCCTTTAGTAAGTATGAATGTAAGCTTGCCCTGGCTTACCTTTTTATCCTGCGTGATGATTGCGCGCAGTGTTTTTGCGTCTGGAAGGCTTCCTTCGATATCTGAAATTCGCGTCGGCAGTCTGCGGGCAAGCAAGTGTGAGCGAACTCTCTCGACACTATCTGCATCGCATATATTCAGCCTGTTGGAAAATTCGTGCGCCATCATGATGCCGATCGCGACTGCTTCCCCGTGCACCAGACGACTGCTATCATATTCCACGGCAGCTTCCAGGGCATGACCGAAGGTATGGCCGAGATTTAGAAGCGCGCGCTTGCCTTGTTCGCGTTCGTCTTCGGATACGATCCGAGCTTTCGATTCGCAGCTTACAGCGATTGCCCGCGCCAGTGCCGGGCCAAAGTTGAAAACTTCTTCGGCATTTTCATCGAGCCAATCGAAAAAATCAGGGTCGTCGATGAGGCCGTATTTGACTACCTCTGCATAACCGGCGCGAAACTCGCGTTCCGGCAGGGTCTTCAATAGATCCGTATCGGCCAGCACCAATATGGGCTGATGAAATGCCCCGATGAGATTTTTGCCGTGGCTGGTATTGATCCCCGTCTTGCCGCCAACAGAAGAATCAACCTGTGCCAGCAAGCTTGTCGGTATCTGAACGAAATCGATCCCACGGCGGAAGATGGCCGCGGCAAATCCTGCTAGGTCCCCAACAACACCACCTCCAAAAGCAATCAGCAAATCATTTCGCTCAAGCTTCAAGTCGAGCATTTTGTCTGTGACAGAAACCAAAGTGGGATATGATTTTGAAGGCTCACCGGCATCGACGCATATCGTGTCATGGGAAATTCCGGCTTTTGATAGCGAATTGCGAAGTGCGTCGCCGTGTTGTGCGTCAACATTCCTGTCACTTACAATTACCACTCTGGCGCCAGGGCGCATGTCGGCAATAATTTGCCCGGTTGACGCCAACAGACCACTGCCGATGTGAATCGGATAACTTCTTTCCGCCAAATCCACGTTTATTTGCAGTGTCATTGTTTCACTTGTCCGGCTGTTTGTCTGGCATGTTCATCAAGCCACTTCTTAAGGCTACGAATTACCGCATTTGCGGTATCGTTCTTGGAATTGCGGGACGATTCTACATGGATGTCAGCCAGGCTGTATATTGGTGTTCGGGTCTCAAGCAATTCTTTCATCCGGGCTCGAGGATTTGCATCCTTGAGCAATGGGCGGCTACTTGGCCGGCGCAGTACACGGCTCATCAGCAAGTCCAGATCGGCTTTCAACCAAACAGAAATTCCATTTTGCTTGATCAGCTCTCTCGTTTCGTCATTTATGAATGCTCCGCCTCCCAAGGATAACACGGCTGGGCCATCAGTCAGCAGACGGGAGACAACGCGGTTCTCACCCTTTCGAAAATATTCTTCTCCAAACTGCTCGAAAATATCGGGTATCGACATTCCGGCCGCCGTAACGATTTCCTCATCTGCATCTTGATAGGGTAGCGCAAGCGCTTGAGAGACGAGCCTGCCGATTGCAGATTTCCCGCATCCCATCATTCCAACAAATACAATCGAATGTTTCTGAAGCCGAGGCACAATTGACTGGTTCAGTTTCTTATTACCCATAGCCTTGGCTTCATATCTCCAATCAAATAGCGGATGAGACGACATATATCCGCTACGGAATTCCGTTGCATACCATAGGAGGGTTTGCGTCAAGCCCCGCCGGAGATGATATTCCGCAATTCCGGATAAACTGTAAATTGACACTTGCCGTGAATTGTCGACTTGCCATGTAGTGTCGGTTTTTTATAAAACATAACCAGGGGCACGAACCCTGAAGGGAAACCAAATGCCCAGTCTGATCCGGTTTATTGTTGTTTGCGGAATTCTCGCCGGACTGGTGTATGGCGCGATGTTTGCGCTGGCAACATTTGTCGAACCCAATCCGCGCGAGATGAGTCTGAGAATACCCGCGGCCAAGCTAAATCGTTGAATTTGTGCCTTTCTACCGGGATGTCGTCTCTTGCATCAATTTCATCTGATTGAGTCCTTTCTCGAAATGCTCAGCGCCGAACGTGGCGCCGCTGAGAATACGTTATCAGCCTATGAACGCGATCTTTCGTCTTATGCGGAACATCTTTCTGGCCGAGGTTGCGATTTTCTGAGCGCAACATCTGATGACATTCGCGACTATCTTGCCGGCCTTGAACGTACATCAATGGCGTCATCGACACAGGCAAGACACTTGTCCGCGATTCGCCAGCTTCACAAATTCCTATTTGCCGAGGATATTCGTGGTGACGATCCTACAGGCCCGATATCCAATCCACGTCTCGGCAGGCCTTTGCCGAAGGTAATGTCTATCGAGGAGGTCAGCAGCCTGCTCGAATTGGCCGAAACCGACGCGCTGAACGCAAAGGGAACTGACGCTGCGATTGCAAGGGCCAAACGGTTATATGCGCTTATCGAGATCCTGTATGCTTCCGGTATGCGTGTCAGCGAATTGGTATCCTTACCGGCAAATGTCGCGAGACACGGGCAACGCTTCCTTTCGATTTCGGGAAAGGGCAACAAAGAACGCCTGGTCCCCTTGTCAAAGCCTGCATTGGCAGCGCTTGGGGACTGGTTGACCTTGAAAAAGGCGCATAAACGGTATTCTGAATCAAATTATCTGTTTCCGGCCGGATCGGCGTCCGGACATCTTACAAGGCAAGCGTTTGCCCGGGATCTGAAGCGTCTGGCGGCAAGAGCGCATATTGATCCGGCCCGTTTGTCTCCCCATGTATTGCGCCACGCATTTGCGAGTCACTTGTTGGCCAATGGTGCGGATCTGAGGGTAGTTCAGCAGTTGCTTGGTCATTCGGATATATCCACAACGCAGATCTACACCCATGTACTGGAAGAACGGTTGAAAAAACTGGTCGCCGACCATCATCCCCTCGGAAAGGTATCGCAAAATCGGGCATGATATGCATTGAATGGCCCAGTGATTGTTGCCCCACTTGCTGATGTTGATACAAAGTTTGCAAAGCTTGACATTAAACCCGCCAAACGCCAGTGTGCCCGCGATTTCCGGTCGGTTTCACCGGCCTTGGGGACAATTATCGTTCTCCATTTTTCATCAGGCAATTCATGCGTAGTTATCTTGAGTTCGAAAAACCGGTGGCTGATCTTGAAGGCCGGGCCCATGAGTTGCGCAGCATGGCTCAGCAGGACAAGAATGTCGATCTGAGCCAGGAAATCGAGCGGTTGGAAGCCAAGGCGCGCGATACGCTTGCCGATCTGTATTCAAAACTCACGCCCTGGCATAAAACCCAGGTGGCCCGTCATCCCGACAGACCGCATTTCAAGGATTACCTCTCAGCATTTATCACGGAGTTCACGCCGTTGGCGGGCGACCGGTATTTTGCAGAGGATTACGCAGTTATCGCCGGATTAGGCAGGTTCGATGGCGAATCAGTGGCGGTCATAGGTCAGGAAAAGGGATCGGACACTGAGTCCAGGTTGAAGCATAATTTCGGTATGGCGCGTCCCGAGGGGTACCGCAAAGCAGTCCGGATAATGGAATTAGCCAATAGATTTTCGATCCCGCTTATTACCCTTGTCGATACAGCAGGTGCCTATCCCGGCGTAGGGGCAGAGGAGCGTGGGCAGGCCGAGGCGATCGCCCGATCTACGGAGATGTCGCTCAAAATTGGCGTGCCGATGATATCCGTAATCATTGGTGAAGGCGGATCAGGTGGCGCTATCGCGATAGCAACAGCCAACCGGGTCAATATGCTGGAACATGCGATCTATAGCGTGATTTCGCCGGAAGCTGGTGCTTCCATCCTCTGGCGTGATGCGACGCGGGCGCAGGACGTAGCCACGGCAATGAAAATCACTGCGCAGGACCTCAAAGAACTGGGCGTCATAGACGAGATCATTGCCGAACCGGTCGGCGGCGCACATCGCGGACGCGAGGAAGTAATGGAAGCGACAGCTTCAATTATTCGTTCGGATCTGAAGGATTTGTCGGGTTTAAGTCCTGAAGAATTACGAACACAGCGAAGAAACAAATTTCTGGCGATCGGCCGCACCATTGGCTGATTTCGGCCACGGCAATTGGTCCAAAATTGAAGCAATAATCCTGCGATTTGTAACCCGATTTGTCAGGCGTGGCTTCAGGGTTCAAATTCGATCGAAATCGGGCTAAAATCCACAATTACCTTATTGTGATCCATTCGGGTGTATAATTGTAACCAAAAAAGCGCCATAAAGTGGTAGGCTTTGCGCTAAATTGGAAGTTGTGTAAGGCAGCAACGTAAGCAAAATTGCGAGCTGTTACGGGCGTGCAGGCGGAAATTTCAGGACGATGAAGAAATCTCGACACCTATTGAAAGCCAGTATTCTGGTTCTCGCACTGGCCGCTGCCGGGTGCCAGGGTGGCGTGAGCGAATATTTTCCGAAAGCCGAGACGCCTGTTCCTGAAGAACTGGTCGAAGTGATGGAGACCAAGGGCATGAGCCTGAAGTCGCCGATCATGATCCGGGTATTCAAGGAAGAAAACGTCGCCGAGGTTTGGAAAAAAACCGATACCGCACGATATGACAAGCTCGCAGAATATGAAATCTGCAAATGGTCGGGCAAGCTAGGGCCCAAATTCAAGGAAGGTGACCGCCAGGCACCGGAGGGCTTTTATACAATCAAGCCTTGGCAGATGAATCCAAATTCCGAGTATTACCTGGCGTTCAATCTCGGATTTCCCAATGCATATGATCGCGCGCACAAGCGGACCGGTTCGCATCTGATGATGCATGGAGCCTGTTCGTCGGCGGGTTGCTATTCCATGACCGATGAAAATATCGGTGTGATTTTTGCGCTGGCGCGTGATGCCTTCGATGGCGGCCAGGAAGATTTTCAGGTTCAAGCCTTTCCGTTTCGGATGACACCTGAGAACATGGCGCGCCACAAGGAAGATGAACATTTCGAATTCTGGAAAATGCTCAAAGAAGGGTATGACCACTTCGAAATCACGCGAATTCCGCCGAAGGTGGATGTCTGCGACAAGCGGTATGTCTTCAATCAGGAAGCAGAAGAGGGCAAGTTGTTCAAGGCGACCGATGCCTGTCCGCCAATGGCAATGCCCGATAGCCTGTCTCTTGCCTATTCGGAAAAACTGTCGAAGGACGAGGAAGCATTCCGACAGGTATTGAAAAAGCAAAACATTCGGGCCGCCTGGAAGGGTGAAGAAGTTGCGCCGGCTGAGGAAATCAAGGAAGCCTCCTTGGCAACCGATCCAACCGCGCCGGGCGTTACGGCACCGGTCACCATTGATGGCGAACGGGTAATAACGGACTATCCCGGTGGTGTTCCCATCCCGACGAAGCCTGATCGACCGGAACCGGTGGCTGAACCAAAGTCTTCAGGTTTCCTGAGCTGGTTGCGTGGCAAGAGCTAAGAGCCGTACCGATAATCGGCTGGCCTAGCCCGTTAAATATCTGGATCCCACTGATTACGTGAATTTGCCGTGGCAATGCTTGTACTTTTTGCCTGAGCCGCATGGGCAAAGCTCGTTTCGGCCAACCTTGCCCCATGTTTCCGGATTGTTTGGATCCCGGTCTTCGGGTGCAACCTGATTATTGGTGATTGGCGCGAAAGCCTGGGCAGTGCCACCGGTATCAGCGCCGCCGTCCATTACGGCGGCCGAAGGATGGCTGGCCTCCATTTCCAGTTGCTCTGGTTCCGGCTCTTCTGCCGCCTGCTGAACCACCTCGACGCGCATCATCTGTGCTGTGACTGCCTGGCGCATATTGGCAAGCAGGCTTTGAAACAGCTCAAAACTCTCCGATTTATACTCGTTCAGCGGATCGCGCTGTGCATAGCCACGGAACCCGACGACATTGCGCAAATGATCCAGATTGACCAGGTGCTCACGCCATAGATGATCGAGTGTCTGCAACACGATTGATTTCTGAACATATTTTGTAATTTCAGGTCCGAAGCGGTCGGCGCGTTCCTTGGCTGCCTTGTCGGCGCGTTCTGTAAGGCGCTCGCGCATTCCCTCATTATCGAAGCCTTCTTCTGCAGCCCATTCATCAACGGGCAGATCGAGGTTCAGGAACTGGGTTGTCTGCTCCTTCAGTCCGTCAACATCCCATTGCTCGGAATACGCCTTTTCCGGCATGTTTTTTTCGACGATGTCCTCGATAACCTCATGGCGCATATCATCAACGATCTCGTCAATATCCTCGCCTTTCATCAAGTCAATGCGTTGCTCGAAGATCACCTTGCGCTGATCGTTCATGACGTCATCGAATTTCAACAGGTTTTTACGGATATCGAAGTTGCGGGCCTCCACTTTCGTCTGGGCTTTTTCGAGCGCCTTGTTGATCCAGGGGTGGACGATAGCCTCGTCTTCCTGCAGTCCCAATTTCTGCAGCATGCCGTCCATTCGTTCTGACCCGAAGATACGCATCAGGTCGTCCTGCAAAGAAAGAAAGAACTTGGAATGACCCGGATCGCCCTGACGACCGGATCGGCCACGGAGCTGGTTGTCGATCCGGCGGCTCTCATGGCGCTCGGTGCCAATGACATACAGCCCGCCTGCGTCCAAAGCGTTGGCTTTCAAATCGGCAATCTCGGCAAGAATCTTTGCTTCCTTTTCATCATATTTCTTGCCGGGTTTGACATCAGCTAATTCGTGCTCAATGCGCATGTCGGCGTTACCGCCAAGCTGGATGTCGGTACCACGTCCAGCCATGTTGGTGGCAATTGTAATGGCCCCGGGCACGCCCGCTTGAGAGATGATGAAGGCTTCCTGTTCGTGGTACCGGGCGTTTAGAACCTGAAAGTCCTTGATACCGTCCTGCCTCAGCCGATCGGCGAGCATTTCGGACTTTTCAATTGAGGTGGTGCCAACAAGAACAGGTTGGTTTCTTTCCCGGCACTCGCGGATGAGGTGGACGATAGCGCGGAATTTTTCTTCTGCGGTTCGATATACCTCATCGTCGTCATCGATCCTGGCGACGGCAACGTTTGTCGGAATGTCGACGACCTCGAGGCCATAAATATCCATGAACTCTTCGGCTTCGGTCATGGCCGTACCGGTCATCCCGGCAAGCTTGTCATAGAGCCGGAAGTAGTTTTGGAACGTGATGGACGCGAAGGTCTGGTTCTCGGGCTGGATCGTCACACCTTCCTTGGCCTCAAGTGCCTGATGTTGGCCCTCTGAATACCGCCGACCCGGCATCATTCTACCGGTAAACTCGTCGATAATGACAATTTCATCGTTCCGGACGATATAATCCTTGTCCTTTTGGAAGAGCTTGTGGGCCTTCAATGCGTTATTGATGTGATGGACGACGGCGACATTCTCCACATCATAAAGGGATTCACCCTTGAGGAGACCCGCCTCGCGCAACTGTTCCTCCAATTTTTCGTTGCCGTCATCGGTGAAGGTTACCGAGCGCTGCTTTTCGTCAAGTTCATAATCGGCTTCGTCAATTCCAGGGATGAAATCATTGAT
>JBCCEP010000060.1:0-14264 GCA_039030215.1 Pseudomonadota bacterium | reverse complement strand
GCCAAGGGCATTCTCATGCAGTCAAAAGGCATTTCGGAAGAAGAGGCCTATGCCCGGCTGCGACGGTCGGCAATGAACCAGAACAGGAAGCTGCTCGACATTGCCCAAAGCCTGATAACTGCAGCCGGTCTGCTGGATGAATGAGGTTCCTATGAAGACACGCATCACAGCTGGCATCATCCCGCTACTCGACAGCGCAATTCTGGTCACCGCCAAGGAGAAGGGGTTTGCCGCGGATGAGGGTATTGATCTGAACCTTGTGCGGGAAACTTCCTGGGCAAATATCCGCGATCGAATGGCAGTAGGTCATTTTGAAATTGCCCACATGCTGGCACCCATGCCAATCGCCTCCAATCTTGGGATAACACCGCTCGAACTGCAGATAATTGCACCTTTCGCGCTCGGACTTGGCGGCAATGCCGTTACCGTTTCCAATTCGCTTTGGCAGGCAATGTCCGAGACAGGGCTTGAACGGGGGCTGGATCCTGTTGCCGCCGGTACCGCGCTTCGAAAAATTATTTCAGACCGATTGGCGTTACGGCAAAACCGGTTGGTATTTGCGGTGGTGCATCCCCATTCCGGGCATAATCTTGAATTGCGCTACTGGCTGGCCGCTTGCGGCATTGATCCGGACAAGGATATCGACATCATTATCATCCCCCCTACCCTGATGGCCGATGCATTGTCGACCGGGCGCATAGACGGATATTGCGTCGGGGAGCCGTGGAACAGTGTCGCTGTGTCGAATGGCGTTGGCGACATTGTTACGACCAAAGCTTCCATCTGGCGCTCAAGCCCTGAAAAGGTTCTGGGCGTGCGGGCAGACTGGGCTGCTGACCACCCCGAGGTTTTGACAAAACTTATCCGGGCCCTGCATGCCGCCGCACAATGGTGCGCTGACAAGGAAAACCTGGAGGAGCTGGCATCCGTCCTGGCAGAACAATCCTATCTGGATCTGTCGCCTGATATCATGATGCGGGCACTTGGTGGCAGGCTTTCAATCGGCGGTGGCATTTCAATCGAAATAGAGGATTTCTTCGTTCCATTCGCCCGCGCCGCAACCTTTCCGTGGCAGAGCCATGCGCTGTGGTTCTACTCGCAAATGGTACGATGGGGGCAAGTCGAACACTCTGAAACAAACATCGAAATCGCGCGCAATGCCTATCGGCCGGATCTGTATCGCAATGCATTGATGTCCATCGGGGCAGCCATACCCGGTGCGAATTCAAAAGTGGAAGGCGCACTGCCCCGGGAAAATCCTGTCGGCGTTTCAGCCGGACGCCTGACCCTGGGCCCAGACGGCTTCTTTGACGGTGAGATTTTCGATCCGGACCGAATCAACGAATATATTGCATTGCAACAAAATTCACCGAAAACACGATGAATACCCATCTCAATCTTTTGCAATGCACAATATTTGTGCGAAATTGAGGTGCTGATTATTTTCGAGGCAACAATTCCAACCATTTGTTTTAATTAATCTAATTTAAAATAACTGCCGAATCGACTGGCTATTATTTTGTCTTGGCCAGAATTCAGTTCTTCATTAGCGTAATTGTAGGTCGTTAATTCGGCCACCAAATTTCGTGTCCAAAGCTGGGCACATCAGGCACTGCCGCCAGATCAGGAACATTCTTCCGAACCTCTTTCGGAATGTTACCTGACTGGCGGATTTTTTTTGGCAAGTCAGTTACCGGATCTTCGAGCAGCCGGTTGGAGAAAAAAATGACCTTTAAGCGATCGCAGTCGATTACCCGCCGCACTATATTGGCCGCCGGCCTTTCCGCCAGCCTCCTGACATTCGCATCGTCTGCCGGTGCCGAGATGCTGGATGTTGAAAAGGATGAACTGAAATTCGGCTTTATCAAGCTCACCGATATGGCGCCGTTGGCTGTCGCCTATGAGAAGGGCTATTTCGGGGAAGAAGGCCTGGTCGTCACGCTGGAACCCCAGGCAAACTGGAAGGTATTGCTGGACAGGGTGATAACCGGGGAGCTCGACGGCGCCCATATGCTGGCCGGCCAACCCCTCGCCGCAACAATTGGATTCGGCACCAAGGCCCATATCGTCACACCTTTCTCCATGGACTTGAACGGCAATGGCATTACCGTTTCCAACGAAATTTGGGAAATGATGAAGCCCAACATCCCCGTTGAAAATGGCAAGCCGGTCCATCCGATCAAGGCAGATGCACTCAAGCCTGTTGTCGACAAGTTCATCGACGAGGGCAAGCCCTTCAACATGGGCATGGTCTTCCCGGTCTCCACCCACAATTACGAGCTGCGATATTGGCTCGCCTCCGGTGGCATCCATCCGGGGTTCTATTCGCCGACAGATATTTCCGGTCAGATTCAAGCAGATGCACTTTTGTCAGTAACGCCACCTCCGCAAATGCCGGCAACGCTGGAAGCGGGAACGATCTATGGCTATTGCGTCGGCGAGCCCTGGAACCAGCAGGCTGTGTTCAAGGGCATCGGCGTACCGGTAATTACCGATTACGAGATCTGGAAAAACAATCCGGAGAAAGTGTTCGGGCTCACCAAGGAATTCACCGAAGAACACCCCAAAACCACGCTAGCCGTGACCAAGGCGTTGATCCGAGCGGCCAAATGGCTCGATGAAAACGACAACGCCAACCGAATGGAAGCGGTCGAAATCCTGGCCCGTTCGGAATATGTCGGCGCTGATGCAGAAGTCATCGCCAATTCAATGACCGGTACCTTCGAATATGAAAAGGGCGACAAGCGCGATGTGCCGGACTTCAACGTCTTCTACCGCTACTATGCGACCTACCCCTACTACTCCGACGCGATCTGGTACCTGACGCAAATGCGCCGCTGGGGCCAAATCTCCGACCACAAGCCCGATAGCTGGTATGACGAGGTCGCAAAGTCGGTTTATCGCCCAGACATCTATCTTGAGGCTGCAAAGATGTTGGTCAAGGAAGGCCATGTCGCCGAAGCTGACTTCCCCTGGGGCACAGATGGTTACAAGGACCCAACCCCGGCAGCCGATATCATCGACGGCATCCCTTATGACGGGCGCAATCCCAACGCTTACATCGATTCACTTTCGATCGGCCTGAAGAGCAACCAGGTCGTTGACGGCAACAACGTTGTTGGCGGCTGACAATCGATCAGGATGGCCGCGCCAGCGGCCATCCGGCATCCCGGATATCCCACTTCCAGAAGGATAAAGAAAATGGCGAATTCCGCCGATTCACTTTCCGATCACCAAAACCCTGACCGCGAAATCCGCAGAGAGCGTCGCTTTGCGCGGATCAACAAAGCCTCCGGCTGGCTCGACGCTCTGGGATTTTCCTGGTTGGTACCACTGTTGAAAATTGCAGCAGGCGACAATCCACGCGAGCAGTTCGGCGAATTGCAACGGGTCTTGATCATCCCGCTGGTCGGTATCTGCATATTCCTTTTGGCCTGGGGCGTCCTGGCGCCACGTGTCCAGACTTCACTGGGCGCCATCCCCGGGCCGGTTCAGGTCTGGGAACAGGCAATCAATTTGTGGGATGACCACAAGACCGAGCGGGCCAAGGCTGCCGCGTTCTACGAGCGTCAGGACGTGAGAAACGCCAAGCTCGAAGCAGAAGGCAAAACCGACCGGGTCAAATGGCGCAAATATACCGGCAAGCCCACCTATCTCGATCAGATCTTCACCTCGCTTGTAACTGTTGGTCTCGGATTCCTGATCGCAACCATCATTGCGGTTCCACTTGGCATTGCTTCGGGACTGTCAAAAACCTTCAACGGTGCGATCAATCCGCTTATCCAGATATTCAAACCGGTTTCGCCCTTGGCCTGGCTGCCGATTGTCACCATGATTGTTTCCGCACTTTATGTCGATCCAGCCTCCTGGTTGCCCAAGTCGCTGTTGATCTCTGCCGTCACGGTGACCCTCTGCTCCATGTGGCCGACCCTGATCAACACGACCCTGGGTGTGGCGTCTGTCGACAAGGACCTGATGAATGTGGGCCGCGTCCTCCAGCTGCCGACACGCAAGACGATCACGAAACTGGTCCTGCCTTCCTCCCTACCCCTGATTTTTACCGGATTGCGCCTGTCATTAGGTGTTGGCTGGATGGTGCTGATCGCGGCAGAAATGCTCGCGCAAAATCCTGGCCTTGGAAAATTCGTTTGGGATGAATTCCAGAACGGCTCCTCCCAATCGCTAGCCAAGATCATGGTGGCGGTTCTCACAATCGGGCTGATTGGCTTCATGCTGGATCGCATCATGTATGCCCTGCAGCGCGCCTTTACCTTCTCGGCGACAAGGTAAGGACTGTTCGATGACCATTCTTGAAATTTCAAACATGTCCAAACATTTTGGCTCCGGGCCCAATCGGACCGACGTGCTGAAGGACGTCAACCTGAAAATCGAGGAAGGCGAATTCATCGCCATTGTCGGGTTTTCCGGCTCCGGCAAGACCACCCTGATTTCAGCACTTGCCGGACTGATCGAATCCGATGAAGGCGGCGTCATCTTCCGCGGCAAGGAGATCGACGGACCTGGCCCGGAACGTGGCGTCGTGTTTCAGTCATATTCCCTGATGCCCTGGCTTTCGGTTACCGGCAATGTGCTGATGGCGGTCGACAGCGTCTTCAGGGACAAGACCCGCGCCGAACGCCAGGAAATAGCAGACACCTATATCGACATGGTCGGCCTTACCCCAGCAAAGGATCGCAAGCCTGCAGAACTGTCCGGTGGCATGCGCCAGCGGGTTGCAGTCGCCCGGGCGCTTGCAATGCGGCCAGATGTACTGCTTCTTGATGAACCGCTATCGGCACTGGATGCACTCACACGATCCAAACTTCAGGATGAATTCGCCGACATCTCCGCGCGCGAAAAGAAGACCATCGTGCTGATCACAAACGACGTCGACGAGGCCATTCTCCTCGCGGACCGGATCATCCCGTTGAAGCCCGGTCCAAATGCAACGCTCGGCCCGGAGTTCAATGTCACGATCCCCAGGCCACGCGATCGCACCCACATGAACAGCGATCAGGACTTCATCCGTTTGCGAGCCGAAATCACCGAATACCTGATGAAGGTCGGCGCCGAACGAACAATCAAGGCAGACCGGGAAATCGTGCTGCCGGATGTTATCCCGATCACCCAGAAGGCGGGTCTTCCAAAAGCCTATAAGGACGCCGCCAAAACTGTGAAGGATCAAAGCTACCTGCAGTTCAGCGAACTGACGAAAATCTATCCGACCCCAAAAGGCCCACTCACTGTTGTGGAAGACTTCGACACAAAAATCGACAAGGGCGAGTTTATCACGCTAATCGGCCATTCCGGTTGCGGAAAATCCACAGTCCTTTCGATGGCAGCGGGCCTCAACAAGATCTCCGGCGGCGCCATTGTGCTTGACGGTAAGCACATCACCGATGCAGGCCCTGACCGTGCGGTTGTCTTCCAGTCGCCTTCCCTGATGCCCTGGCTGACCGCCTATGAGAATGTCGAGCTGGGCGTCGACAAGGTTTACCCGGATGCAGCAAAGAGCGAACGCCGGGATGTTATTGAATACTATCTGTCGGAAGTCGGGCTGGGTGACGCCATGCACAAGGCCGCGGCAGACCTTTCAAACGGAATGAAGCAGCGGGTCGGCATTGCCCGCGCTTTCGCCCTTTCACCAAAGCTTCTTCTGCTGGACGAGCCATTCGGCATGCTGGACTCACTTACCCGGTGGGAACTTCAGGATGTGCTTATGGACGTCTGGAAACGCACCAAGGTTACAGCGATCTGCGTTACCCATGACGTGGACGAGGCAATCCTGCTGGCTGACCGCGTGGTGATGATGTCGAATGGCCCGCGCGCCCGGATCGGCAACATCATGGAAGTGGATCTGCCGCGTCCAAGATCCCGCAAGGCGTTGCTCGCTCACCCGGATTACTACGCCTACCGCGAAGAACTTCTGGAGTTCCTGGAAGCCTATGAAGGCGGAGCCAACCCGACCGAAGACCAGCTCAAGTCGATCACCAGCAAGCGCGAGGCTCGTATTGCCCGGCAGGCGACAGCTGAACGCATAGAGGCTGCGGAGTAAAAGCGATGAACAAGGAAAAGCTCGTCGTTATCGGTAATGGCATGGCTCCGGGACGGATGCTTGAATATCTGCTTGAGGCTGATCCCCACCGTTACGAAATAACGATCTTCAACGCAGAACCCAGGGTCAACTATAACCGCCTGATGCTGTCACCTGTCCTCTCCGGTGAGAAAACCTATGAGGACATCATCACCCATGACGACGACTGGTATGCTGTCCATGGCATCACATTGCACAAGGCCTGCAAGGTGACTGAAATTGACCGTGACAAAAAAACGGTCACCGCGGAAACAGGTGTGACACAGGCTTACGACCGACTGGTCATCGCCACCGGCTCATCACCCTTTATCATCCCACTGCCCGGCAATGATCTTGATGGTGTCCTGACCTACCGGGACCTTGATGACGTCCACAACATGCTGCTTGCGGCGCGTGGCGGTGGAAAAGCGGTCGTGATTGGCGGCGGATTATTGGGCCTTGAGGCCGCAGCCGGTTTGAAGGCCCAGGGCATGGATGTCACAGTTCTGCATCTGATGCCTACGTTGATGGAGCGTCAACTCGATGCGGCAGCCGGCTATCTCCTGGAAAAGGCGTTCGAGGAACTTGGTGTAACGGTGATCACCAAGGCAAACTCGCAGGAGATCCTGGCTGACAATGGCAAGGTTGCGGGTATCAAGCTCGACGATGGAACCGAATTGGACGCCAGCATCATCGTGATGGCAGTCGGAATAAGACCCTCAAGCGAATTGGCAAAGCTGTCTGGATTGGAAGTCAACCGAGGCGTTCTGGTCAGCGATGACATGCGAACCTCCGACCCCGATATTTTTGCATTGGGCGAATGTGTCGAGCATCGCGATCAGTGTTACGGACTGGTCGCCCCTCTATATGAAATGGCAAAAGTCATTTCTGATCAATTGCTTGGAAAGGCAAGTGAATATACAGGATCAGTGACTGCGACCAAGCTCAAGGTTACGGGTATCGATCTCTATTCTGCCGGCGATTTTGCGGAGGCTGATGACCGCGAGGAAATTGTCCTGCGCGATGGTGCTGCCGGAATCTACAAGCGTCTGGTCCTCAAGGATAACCGGATCATCGGCGCGGTACTCTATGGAGAGACTGCAGATGGACCTTGGTTCTTCGATCTGCTGAAGAAACAGACTGATATCACCCAAATGCGCGAAACACTGATTTTTGGTCAGGCTTATCAAGGGGCTAGTTCCGTGGACCCCTCCTTGGCCGTTGCAGCCTTGCCAGATGATGCGGAAATCTGCGGCTGCAACGGCATTTGCAAGGGCCAAATCGTAACAAAAATTGCAGAAAACGGCCTATCCACCCTCGATGAGGTTCGAGCACATACCAAGGCGTCGTCTTCCTGCGGGACTTGTACCGGTCTGGTCGAGCAGATCATGGCACTCACACTCGGGGATGATTACAATCCGGCGGCAGTCCAGCCCATGTGCGGCTGCACCGATCTTGGGCACGACGAAGTGCGCCGGTTGATCAAGTCCCGGAAGCTGAAATCCATCCCGGCAGTCATGCAGGAACTTGAATGGAAGACCTCCTGCGGCTGCGCAAAGTGCCGCCCTGCCCTGAACTATTACCTGGTAAGCGATTGGCCAGATGAATATGCCGATGATTACCAGTCACGGTTTATCAACGAACGTGCACACGCAAACATTCAAAAGGATGGCACCTATTCCGTCGTACCCCGAATGTGGGGCGGACAGACCAGCGCTGATGAATTGCGCGCAATTGCCGATGTCGTCGACAAGTTCGACATCCCCACAGTCAAGGTCACCGGCGGGCAGCGCATCGATATGCTCGGCATCAAGAAAGAGGACCTGCCCGCTGTCTGGGCCGATCTCGGCAAGGTCGGGTTTGTATCCGGACATGCCTACGCGAAAGGTCTTCGTACCGTCAAAACCTGTGTCGGAACCGATTGGTGCCGCTTTGGCACACAGGATTCTACCGGGCTTGGCGTACGCATCGAGAAGTTCATGTGGGGCTCCTGGACGCCGGCAAAAGTCAAGATGGCAGTCTCGGGTTGCCCACGAAATTGCGCTGAAGCAACCTGCAAGGATGTTGGTGTCGTTTGTGTGGATTCCGGTTTCGAAATTCACTTCGCCGGTGCCGCAGGACTCGACATCAAGGGAACTGAAGTTCTCGGCCTGGTCAAAACCGAAGACGAGGCGCTCGAACATATCGTTGCGCTGGTACAGATGTATCGTGAGCAAGGCCACTATCTGGAACGCATCTACAAATGGGCCAAGCGCATCGGTTACGACGAAGTGCGCCGGCAAATATTGGACGACGCCGACAAGCGGAAACAATTCTACGACCGTTTTGTTTTCTCCCAGAAATTTGCGCAGCACGACCCTTGGTCAGAGCGTGCTTCCGGAAAGGAAAAGCACGAGTTCAAGCCGCTGGCGACAGTTGCGATGGAGCCGGCGCAATGAACGCTCTCACCCAAAGCTGGATCGAAATCGGTACCCTGTCGGACATTCCGGTCAGGGGTGCGCGATGCGTACATTATAACGAACTCACCATTGCCGTATTCCGAACGGTCGACGATCAGGTCTTTGCGCTTGAAGACAAATGCCCCCACAGGAACGGACCACTCAGCCAGGGAATTATCCATGATGGCTGCGTGACCTGCCCCTTGCATAACTGGATCATCTCGCTTGAAACCGGAGAGGCGACAGGCGCCGATAAGGGCCGCACCACGGTCTATCCTGTTCGGCTGGAGGGCGACCGATTACTCCTGTCAGTAGACCCGGTAAAGTCCTCCAAAGATGGCTGATCACCGGCCAGTATCCACAAAATCGACTTGCCCCTATTGCGGTGTGGGCTGCGGTATCATCGCAACGCGTGACAAGGATGGCACCGTTTCAATCAAGGGCGATCCGGATCACCCCGCAAATTTTGGCCGGTTGTGCTCAAAGGGTTCCGCCTTGGCTGAAACGCTCGGCGAAGATGGCAGGCTGCTTCATCCGACAATCGAAGGCGAGCAAACCGACTGGGATACCGCGCTTGATCTTGTGGCTGATCGCTTTCAGGAATCAATCCAGGAGTATGGGCCTGACAGCGTAGCCTTTTACGTATCCGGGCAACTGCTCACTGAAGACTATTACGCTGCCAATAAGCTTATGAAAGGTTTTATCGGCTCGGCCAATATAGATACCAATTCCAGGCTTTGCATGGCTTCCAGCGTTGCTGGTCATCGCCGGGCATTTGGCGCCGATATCGTCCCTGGAGTTTATGAAGATCTGGAACTGGCAGATCTACTTGTGCTTGTCGGCTCCAATCTCGCCTGGTGTCATCCGGTTGTGTATCAGCGGATTGTTGCGACCAAGGAAGAACGCCCGCATATGAAAATCGTCTGCATTGACCCGCGGCGGACTATGACTGCCGATTTCGCCGATATGCATTTGCCAATTCTGCCGGATGGCGATGTGGCACTGTTCCTGGGTCTCCTGAGCCATCTCGATAAGAATGATGCACTGGACCACACCTACATCAGCCGCCATGTCGATGGCCTGGATGACACCCTCGAGGCAGCTCGTAAAATCAGCTTCGAGGATGTTGTTTGCCAGACAGGTATTCCGGTCTCTCAGCTTTCTGCTTTCTTCGAATTGTTCGCCAAGACCGACAAGACAGTGACAGTCTACAGCCAGGGCGTGAACCAGTCCGCTGTCGGAACCGATAAGGTAAATGCAATCATTAATTGCCATCTGGCGACCGGGCGGATTGGCAGGTGTGGTACGGGACCTTTCTCGATTACCGGCCAGCCAAACGCCATGGGTGGGCGCGAAGTGGGCGGCCTGGCAAATATGCTGGCCGCCCACACGGCAATCGAAAATCCTGGCCACCGAGAGCTCGTCCAGCAATTCTGGCAATCGCCGATCATCGCCGACAAACCGGGGCTGAAGGCAGTCGATATGTTCCGTGAAATCGCTGACGGCAGCGTAAAGGCGCTCTGGATCATGGCAACCAACCCGGCCAACAGCATTCCCGATGGTGATCTTGTCGAGACCGCGTTGAAGACATGCCCGTTTGTGGTCGTGTCAGACATCGTGCAGAACACCGACACCATGCGCCATGCCAACGTCACCCTGCCCGCTGCTGGTTGGGGTGAGAAGGATGGAACTGTTACCAACTCCGAGCGATGTATTTCCAGGCAGAAGCCCTTCCTTCCGATGCCCGGAAGCTCAAAACCGGACTGGTGGATCATTTCGCAAGTCGCAAGGAAAATGGGATTTGGAGACGCCTTCAATTGGCAGTCACCGGCAGAGATTTTTCGCGAACATGCTCAGCTTTCCGGGTTCGAAAATAATGGGTCCAGGGGGTTCGATATCAGCGGCTCGGCCGATATTTCAGATGAACAATATGATGGAATGACACCTTGTCAGTGGCCGCTGTCGGAGAAAACCGATGCCAATGATCAGAAAAGGTTTTTTGCCAGTGGCGGCTTTTTCACACCAAGCGGCAAGGCAAATGCAGTCCCGATCGAAGCACCGGCGCAACAGACGAAGTCCAGCAATGTAAATGTGCTGATGCTAAATACCGGACGCGTACGCGACCACTGGCATACAATGACCCGCACTGGCCGCAGCCCGAAACTGTCGGCGCACATGGCAGAACCTTATGCGGAACTGCACCCCATTGATGCAGACAGGATTGGCGTTGCGGACTCCACCATCATTCGGATCAGGTCGCGTGACAAATCAATATTGGTCCGCGCCCTGATCACTCAAAGGCAACAGCGAGGGGCAATTTTTGTTCCAATGCATTGGAACGATCAGTTTGCCGCCTCATCACGAGTAAATCGACTGATACCGCCAGTCACGGATCCAATTTCCGGCCAGCCTGCATCAAAGAATGTGCCGGTTTTTGTCGAACCATATGACGCGAAAGTCTATGGCTTTGCCGTCACGGCGCGCAAACCATCTTTGGACACTTGCCATTATTGGGCGCTAGCCAAAACCGGCTCTGGTTGGCGAACCGAATTTGCGCTGGCAGGAAACCTCGGTGACGAAATTGCGTTTGCCCGGTTACTTGCCAACATATCCAGAAAAATTGACCCCATCATTTACCTGGATCAGTCAGCAGGTCAGACCCGCACCGCATTTTTTGAGGGTAATCGCCTGCTCGCCGCCATCTTTACTGCCAACTGCCCAGTCGCGGTTTCGCGCGAGACAGCCGTCGCCCAACTGACACAATCATTCGCCGATATGCGCTCGCGCTTTCATGTGATCGCCGGCAGGCCGGGAGCCGACATGGTCGATCCGGGGCCGATGATTTGCTCCTGTTTCAATATCGGGGCCAATCAAATCAACCAGATTATACGCTCTGGCCAGGCGACGAGTGTCGAAGCGGTCGGAAAGTGTCTGAATGCCGGCACCAATTGCGGCTCCTGTCGCGCTGAAATCAGGGATATCATCAATGCAACTCGTCACATCGCAGCCGAATAAGGATCTCTCCCAGCCGCGAGCCGCCGAACCTGCACGCATGAAACCGCTTGCCAATCTGCCGGTATTCCTCCAACTCGAAAACCGGCGTGTAATCATAGTGGGTGGCTCGGACGCCGCTGCCTGGAAAGCCGAATTGCTGTGCGCCGCCGGAGCGATTGTGGAAGTGATCGCCCCTGGTTTGGAACAGACGTTTCACAAACTGATCAACCGGGCTACGACGTCCGGAAACATGACCTGGACGCAAGGTCATTGGACAACGCAACCCTTTTCGGGTGCCGCCCTGATCGTTGCGGATGCCGAATCCTGCGAGGAAGCAGCTGAGCTTGTTGCAGCGGCCAGAAACACAGGCGTCCCGATCAATGTGATCGACCGGCCGGAATATTGTGACTTTCAGTTTGGCTCGATCGTCAACCGGTCACCGCTGGTAATCGGGATCTCCACCAATGGCGCCGCGCCGATTCTTGGCCAGGCTGTCAGGCGACGCATCGAAACCCTGTTGCAACCTGCCCTGGCAGATTGGACCAAGATCGCTTCAAACATCAGGTCCAGTGTCATGACGGCCCTCAAGCCGGGCGCAGAACGGAGAGCATTCTGGGAACAGTTCAGTGATCGTGCATTCGGCGAAACGCCAAAACCCGATACCATCCCGTCTCTAAAATCCGAGATCGGAAAAATCGCAAATGCCACGCAATCCAAGGGCAAGGTGACACTGGTCGGCGCTGGCCCCGGTGACGCGGAATTGATGACGCTAAAGGCGGTTCGTGCGCTCCAATCAGCTGACATCATCCTGTTTGATGATCTGGTCTCCGACGAGGTACTGGAATTGGCGCGGCGCGAGGCTAGACGCATGTTGGTCGGAAAACGGGGTGGACGCAAAAGCTGTCGGCAGGAAGACATCAATGCAATGATGGCAAAACTGGCCCGTGCCGGAAAACAAGTCGTTCGATTGAAATCAGGCGATCCAATGATCTTCGGCAGGGCCGGAGAGGAAATTGCCGAACTTAATCGGCATGATATCCCTGTCACCGTCATTCCGGGCATCACCTCGGCCTTGGCAATGGCTTCTGCCCTGGGCGTTTCCCTGACGCATCGCGATCTTGCCCAATCCGTCCGGTTTGTGACAGGCCATAGCCGCAAGGGAAACTTGCCCGAAAACCTCGACTGGAAAGCAATCGCTGATCCAAAATCCACGACCATATTCTATATGGGTGGCCGGACAGCAAATCAGATTGCAGAGCGTTTGATTAATAATGGCATGCAACCGCATGCCCCGGTCGCTGTGGCGCAATCGGTTTCCCAACCCGGCCAAAGATACTGGACCGGCAGTCTGGCGAGATTGGGCGATTGCGTTGGGGAATTTGGCTATGACAATCCCCTGCTGATCGGTGTGGGTGACGTGTTTCGCGGCGCCGGTCGATTGCCGGTCGCGCAGCCAGATGAAACTGTTGGCAAAGCTTACGGATAAAGCCGAATGATTGATCGGATTACCGGCAACCATAATGGTACCGAATTAGTCGACATTCGATGCATCCTTATACATCACCCGGTGCCGCCGGTTTCGGATCCAGTCGTCCAGTTCAGCATCTGACATGAAATGATCCCGGTTGTATTTATCCCAATGCACGATCTCTTCTGCCGACCGACGCCATCTCTTGTAGGGCTTGGCCGCTGGCGGACCGAACAGGAAAATATCAAGCACCGAAATTTCTTCCGGAATATTGAGCAGCGGACGTATTTCCTCCTGGGCCGTTTCCTGACCAATCGCGGTGACCCACCACACATTGTAACCAAGTGCGGCAGCCGCCAAATGCGCTGACATGGTCGCTGCGGCAACCGACTGGAGCAATATGCGCTCGGCATTCTCCTTGTACATCCGGTCCAGCTCGGAACCATCGTTTAGAACCGGAAACGCGTTGACCCACCGCATATCGGAGCAGACGACGACAAATCCGGGCGCTGTTGCCAGCCCGCGATAGTCCGGCGTCGGAAATTTCATCTTCGCTTTGGCCCGGAACCGTTGCTCGGCCACAAAATAATCGCTGATATTTTTCTTGACCGCTAAATCGCGCACAATCACGAACTGCCAGGGTTGCGCATTCGCACCGGAGGGAGCGTGGCGCGCTGCTTCCAGGATCAGCTCGTAATGATCATCCGGAACGACATAATCCGCGTCGAACTTGCGGACAGTAATCCGGTTGCGAATGGTCTGCATCAGTTCGTGATAGCGTGTCAGATCTCCAATCTCCGGCAGATCGATTTCCGCTTCTGCTGCCTCCAGATCCACAGCCGAACTATACTCAGACATTGGTTCCTCCTTCCCGGTCAAATCATTGATACCCAAGCGTTTTCTCAAGAATCTGTCTAGGATCACGTTTCTCGTTGCCAGCCCAGGCAACATATTGATCGGGGCGAATGAGGATGTAACTGGCACGATATACCGCTGCTGCATCGCTTTCCGGCAATGCAATAACTGTAAGCGGAATGTTCAGATCCTTCGCAGCTAAACTCATCAAATCTCCAAACACACCATCGTCTGAAAAATCAAACAAGGTTATCCCCTGCCCCAGCTGATCTTGCATCTGCGTGCCGTCAGCAAGTTCAACTGGCGGAAAGTGATGCCCCGGCCGGATATTGAAATCATGAATGCCCTTCGCAGAAGGTCTTGCATCCTGACTGCCCAGGACGATCGACGACCCTCCATAGTGCGGGGCAAAGGTCTCGACCCCCTTGCCGGCGCT